>JBMCMH010000036.1:0-20884 GCA_048614515.1 Alkalispirochaeta sp.
TCCAAGGAGAACGTCAACAGTCGAGATCCACGAACCAGCGCTCCCTGACGTCGATATGGATCCCATTGCAGCCGCGTATTGGTCTGCGACAAGATCTCCTCAAGAAGAAACGTGTCGTCGGTGTTGGAAGCGTCCCCGTCCTGGGCCACAAGGGGATAACCGAGTATCCCAACGATAAGGCCACAAAGGATCCATCGCTTCACGCACTACCTCCCCGGGGAGTTGCCAAACAACTCACCATATACCGTACACCTTGCAGACCTGATGACACGAAGGCCTTCCAAAACAACCCGTCGGCCCGGGGTGCATCATCCGCATATTCAATAGTGCCATTGTTAACGAAACGATCCAGCGATTCAACACCATCTACGGATAGGTGCCGAGGCGCTATCCGTCCTGCCAAGCCGGCGCTATCCGATAGAAGCGGGCGGATCGGTACCGGATTACCGGCAGCGATCAGTGCCGCGAGGTCGTTTAGGTCCCCCTCTATCATCGGACGTTGTTGAAGCTCCCGGACGGTTTCAGGAGAGAGCTCGTAATGGGCCCACGGCCCGCGCCATCCCTCGTCAAACACGAACCGATCAGTGGTTGGATTATGAGGCCTCAGCATGACCGCCACGTGGCTCCTGATGTAGGCCGCCCGCGTTTCGGCTTCCTGAACGGACCGGCCGACGCAGATGATATTTGCCACCTTCTCCACATTGTTCGTGGGTGTAGAGACGGTATCACCTGCCGCGCAGGTCACGAAGATTTCCTCACCGGGATTGAGGCGTGGCGGTTCTCCCAGCTCATCAGCGATCTTTACATGAGAAACAACTCCGGGAGCTGAAATCACCGCCCGTTCCACGCTCACCAGCCGGCGTGTCGGTTGCACGCGCGCTCGGTCAATCGATCTTCCCAGCGCAATTTCCACTCCCAGTTCCGTCAGAGGTACTCCACTGGAGGCTGGATACGTCCAACCCGACATATATCCCCCCGATAATCGAGCCGCAATTTCCCCAACCGTGACGCGAGGCACGCTCGAATGCGGATCGGACGCGAGGAAGATATCACCCTTGGCGGCACCATGCGTTATGCCGATTGCCCGAATCGCGTCGGCAAACGTGCGCTCCAACGCCGATTGTTCCGGCTCGCTCAGGGGAGCTGGAATTGTGTGGCCAAGCTCTACAAACCACGGTGGGAAAAATATGTGACGGCGAGCCACACCGGTAATTGCGACGACCCCGTCGATGACCAGGGCATCAAGGCTGTATTCATCGCCGGGGATCAACTCTTCTACAATAGCGGTGTTTGAGACGGAGAGCCGTGCGGATTCCTCCACGGCCGCCCCGATCTCATCCCACGATGCCACGCGGCGGACACCCCGAGCTCCCATGTTGTCTACCGGTTTGCAGACTACGGGGAGCGTCAGCTGGTGAACGATCTCCTCAATGCGCGTCCCGGAGACATCATCGGGAGCAATTACCCGATACCGAGGAACCGGAACACCCGCCGCGGCTAGACGGTCGCGCATAATCCCCTTGTGCGTCGCCGCACGACTCACCTCGAAGGGAATACCGGGAAGCCCGAGATGTTCAGTTATCCACGCAACACTGCTGGAGAAATCGGTGCCCGCGGTAAACACACCCCGCAACTGTGAAATCTCGCGAGCGCACGCCAACAATCCCTCCAAGTCCCTCAGATCTACGTGATGGAAATAATCGGCCGTTGCCGCCCCTGGGCAGTGGGCGTTTCCATCCGCTACGTGAGTTATCAGACCCAATCGTTGGGATGCCGCGATTGCCGGGCCCTGCATGGTTCCTCCACCGAGGATCAGAATTGAATCGCCGTGGTTGTTCATCATTCCTTCTTCGCAATCACTTCAAAAGTATCACCCAGATTCATGAGTCGAGAAATCGCTCCCACCATTCGATATCGAGCCCCTTGGTGCAGTACCCCGTCGGACCCCAAGGGAAGGCCGAAGCGCTCGGGATGGTGTCCAGTGAACCGGACGGCAACGACCTGTAATCCAAATTGCTCCAACACGCGTCCTGCCGAGCGTCGATCCATAATCGTGTAATGGTCGTCCGGGCTTTGTCGTAGGAATTCCCGCACGTTGCGGCGTCCCGATATCCCCCTGGCGTTGGGTGTGGAGAAAGCGAAGAGGCCGCCTGGATGAATTAGATGAGACACCCGATCCAGGACCGTGTCGAGGTCTGGAAAGTGCTCGATAACATACCACATCGTGACGATATCGAACGGCCCACCAACCTCAGCGGGAGATACGGTGCGGATATCCCCAACATAGGCAGCGAAACCAAGTTCTCGCTCGACATAGGACACGGCGTCTTGGGAAATATCTAAACCGGTGGGAACCATTCCCCCTTCGGCTGCGGCTTGCAGGAACGGACCATACGCGCAGCCGACGTCCAACAGACGAGGGCGTTCGTGGCCGCCCGGGGCGCGGCCATCGCCGTGGGGGACGGCGTTGAGAATATCGGCGAGTCGCCGCTCTCCCATCGCCTTGATATGAGGAAAATCTTCCAGATACGTCTTGCCATATTGTTTCTGATAATCGCTGAAAAAATAGTCATGATCATATGAGACACGTACCGGGCGATACCGTTGCATGAACATGAGGTCGGTCTGGTCTTCGCGGAAAAAGGTCCGCTCACCGAATCGCTCAATCGCCGGCGAAAAGCGCGCTCCCGTTACCGGGGCGGTTGTTCGGTGAGGAAGGGACAAATCGTTGATGAGATGGGCCAAGCTACTGCGCCCGCGAGGGCGGATACGCTGCCCCGCCTCCGTGAGCGCGGGCCGATCGGACAGGCGGCGGATCGCCTCCGAAACGGTTCGTACGGTGACAAAGCCGGCGCTCCGAGCCAAGCGCTCATGATAGGCGCTGGGGTTGAGCAGTATTACCGGGACCCGGGCCCAGGTTGCTTCATACGCGGTCAGACCGAAATGAGTAACCACTACATCGAACCGATGAAGCTCATCGGGAAGTGCTCCTCGCGTCGTCAGGGTGCGTACTCCCTCCGACCCACTCCGCTCGCTGCGCGTCACCACCGTTACGGTCCAATCCCCTGCTGCCGAAATTTCCCGCGCCCGGGACACCGCTTCGTCGTCGCTCCCCTCACCTCCAAACACGACAAGCACTGAACGAATCTCTTCAGGCCAGTCGTCACGAACGCGTTCGGGCAAGTGCAATAGACCGGTATCGGTGATATTGGCAGCCCCGATTCCCGGAGCAGGCTCCAAGGTGTCGACTGCGTAATGCACGTAGCTGCGCGCCTCGCCGGCCACGTCGATCCCGATCACGATTCCTCTGCAGTTGAGTTCATGCAGGTGCTGTAACGATGTGGAACGCTGGTCAAGAACGGCAATATCATACGGCCCTTCCGGCTGGTCTATCCAGCGTACCGGAAGGTCCGAGATACCGACCATGCGCATCACTTCTTCCCGGCCTCGTAGATGGGAATCGCCGTGTTCCGGTAGTAACCAATCGATCTCGCCGTCCAGTTCCCGCACGAGTCGGGCGCAACGATATAGATGGCCACTTCCATGACCACGGCGGTGCTCCGCTGAGATAAGAACGGTTTTACGCGCTGGTTCGGTGCTGTCTGTGTCCATATGTTACCAGTTCGGGAAGTTCGATTGGCTCGCCCCGATACAGTACCTCAAAGAGGTCCGCAAGGTAGTGGTAATCCTGCAAGGTATCAAGGGTAACGCGCATCGACGGAAACCGGACCGAGGCTGCCGCGGGCCGGGTAATGACCGCGTACCGGTCGGGGTTCTGATAGACTCCCGGGGTGACATGTTCTCGATAGTAGGGGTCTCGGAATCGCTGAAGCACGTCGCGGAGCGCGTGAGCCCGCACGACCTCAACGCCGGTTCCATAGGGGGTGTCGGTTATTCCGGCATAATCAGCGGCGGTTACCGCTTGCAGTTGCAGCGCCTCCCGGGCAATCGCTGCTGAAACAAGGGGATTGTCGCCGGTAGCGCGGACGATCGTATCAATCGAGAAGTGTTCCGCCGCCGAGCAGAAACGCCACAAGACATCGTTGGGGTCCCCGCAGTACAGCTCGTAACCGGACGCTTCCACCACCGGCCGCAGCGCATTCGCGCTGTCATCGTCGGTGAGCACGGCATGGACGTGCACAGGAAGACTTGATAACGCATCCATGGCGTGCGATATCACCGTTTTATCCGCCAGTGGCAATAACGCTTTTCCAGGAAGTCTGGTGGATGCCATGCGCACTTGCAGGAAGACGGCGCTTCTAGACATGGTCAACGCTCCATTGTTCTACCATAGTACGAGGATCGGCTTGAAAGCGATGCCGGTAAAGATGCAACCATCGCCGAACCGCCCGAAATACAGCAATGGAGCGGCCGATCCCCATGCCCGAGCGGAATGAAAAGGCGATAAAATGGAGTTTTGGAATGGACGCACCTTCGGGAGTGATCTTGATGGCCAAGTTCTTTGCAAAGAAACGGGCATAACTCCGGTCGCTGGTCTGATCTTCCGGTTCCGGCATCGTCTGATACGACGCCCGAAAGGTGGACAGCGCGAGAATCTCGCCCCCCCAAAGGTAGGTTCGAAACCCGAAATCAAGTTTTTGCCAGAACGGATTTAGGATTTCCTCATCAAAGCCGTCGAACCGAAGAAAGAGATTACGGTCATAGAGGCCGACGTAGTCGAACGGAAAGAGCGTCGGCGATCGGTCCGCCCGTAGTGGAAGAGACAGCACCCGGAGGCTGCGTCGCTGTAACGCCGGCGCATGGAGAATGGGAAGCGCTTCTCCCCGCTCGCCGCGGAGTTGAGGCGCTACGATCACGGTGCGCCCGCCCACCAGAGGAACTGCTCGCTCCGTACCATTTGGCGGTTTCATAGTCGACCACAACACCAGTGCGTGGTCAGCGTCGAGGTGACGCATTCCCAGGTTGATTTGGGCTCCAGTATTGAGATCGCGTCGCAAAAGGAGAAAACGAACTTCCGGGAACTCCTGGGCCAGTGCTTCCACAGTGTAGGAGTGTTCTTGCGGTTCTACGGAAACGATTTCGGTGAACCCGTTGGCCACCAGTTCCTCAATGAGCGGGCGGCGAAGTAATCGAGAACTGCGGTTTAACAAGAGCACCCCCACCGTACCGGAGCGACGCGTCCTGCGAGGGGCACCGACAATAGTAAATCGATCGTCCGCGTCATGCATTGAACGTGTAGTACTCATCGCATCTCTCACACATCGGGGCCAAGACCCCGTGGCTATGCTCCACAAACTCGCGCTCCCCCTGCATCCACACCCGCTCGATCCCGTGCGCGAACACGTTACCGCGGGAACCTTCACCGTCTAGATCCTGGACGCAGCGCGGAACATCACCGTCCAATCGAATTACCATATCACGTTGCAGATGCCAACACGGAATCCGTTGCAACGGGGGATCTTCCAGGACGCGAAGGTCCGGCAACCTCCCCGCCCACGAATTGTACTTCTGGATCAATGGTTGTACGCCGGCCACGCCGTCCCAATGTTTGAAGAACGTCTGCAGTTCCCACTCCGTCTCTTTCAGTCGCGTTGCCTGCGCATATACCCGATCCGGAATTATCCGACGGAGGTGCTCGATGAACTGCAGCGCTTCGGCGAGTCCTTCTCCCCTCAAGTGTTGATATCGCTCGGCGTCTATCGTATCCAACTCAACGATCACCGCCGCCACCGCCGGAGATTGAAGCGCCGAGATATGGTCAGGCTTCCACCCGATTCCGCTGGTCTCAATGTACATTCGAAGCCCCGGATACCGTCCGACAGTTTGAAGCAAATGGGGAATTTCCGGGTGTAAGCTGGGCTCCCCGCGGTATCCTATAGACAGGACTGCTTCCGGCGTAACCTCTGCTATTTCACTGATGAGCCGGTCCCAGTCAGCCGGCGCCAGATACGAGCCGGTTCCGGGATCACGCGTCTGAAGCGTGGCATCATTCCACGGCAGATAGGCCGGGCGTTGAGCTAATTCATCGGTAATCTGAATCTGGTAGTAGTACGGCAGGGTGCGCCGAAGCTGTGGATCGTCCCGTACCGCCGTGAGCAGCGGAATATCGCGGTGGTCGTACCGCTCAACCGCCGGGTTTGGGGCATCATGCGGATCGGAAAGGGTTACGAGGCCGCGTTCCACCAACCGCCGGCACAGGACAAAATTTCCGCGAGTGTCCACCGTAATTGATAGGCGGAGAAGCGCTAGATCTTCCGTGGCCGCCTCCGTTTCCACGTCAAACGCGTTGATATCTCTGCTCAGCGCGTCAAACACAAAGGATCTCGTCCACCCCTGAGAGCCGGACTCCGCCAAATGGGCAAGCGACGAAACCACTCCCCGGCGTAGCACCTCTACCGCGTAGCCCGCGGGAAACCCATCGCCGAACGTGTAGTCACACCACGCCTGCCGGTGCAACCGATAGAGGTAGTGCGCCAACGAAACATCGAAAAACGGTGCATCCAGCGAGGACATGATGAGCACCCCGTCCTCCGCCGGTAGCGCCGCATCGAGGGCACGAAACGCCGCGGCGCTGGAGGATTGTGCGTCGGGGTCACCGACCACGGGAATTAGATTCCATGTGTTAGGAAACGCAATCTCCATCGCCTCTTCGTCGGCTAAGAGGTACACCGCGGCAGACGGGGATAAGATTCCGAGCAGCAGTGTCGCGCGCCGGACGACGTGTTCGAGGGCGGTTGACCCATCGGCAAAGGGATGCTCCAAATACGGCGGAATGCTCGGGGCGTGTAGAACCAGGTAGTCCATCGCTGTGTAGTGTATCGACAGGCCTTGAGTGTGTCATGAGGCGTGGGATAGCCTGAGGGCCATGGAATCGCGACCGGTCTACTCCGTTTCAGACCTCACTCATGAATTAAAGGCTCTCCTGGAGTCCGGATTCTCGTCGATTGCGGTGGAAGGAGAAGTCTCCAATGTGCGCCCGTCGGCTCGAGGCCACCTCTATTTCAGTCTCAAGGATGACCACGCGGTATTGTCGTGCGTCATGTTCCGGGGAAATTCTCACAGCCTGACGTTCACTCCGCGCGATGGCGATATGCTCGAAGCCCGCGGATCTGTGAGCGTGTATGCTCCTCGGGGTTCCTATCAACTGGTAGTGCGGTCCGTTACGAGAGCCGGTACCGGCCGAATTCTGGCGTTGATCGAGGAACGAAAACGGCAGTTCGCGCAGGCAGGGCTCTTTGATCGTGAACGGCCGGTTCCCCGAATACCTCGGCGCGTTGCGGTGGTGACCTCATCCACGGGGGCCGCGATTCGCGATGTTCTGCACGTTCTGCATCGACGGTCCCCTCCGCTGGATGTCCGACTCATCCCTGTCACCGTGCAAGGAGACGCCGCCGCCCCGGAGATCGCTCACGCGATTCGCTATGTAAATCATCACCGGTTGGCCGATGTGCTGCTCGTAACTCGCGGCGGCGGTTCCGTTGAGGACCTGCTGCCGTTTAGTGACGAACGTGTTGTCCGGGCGATCGCCGCATCGGAGATACCGGTCATCTCAGCAGTGGGCCACGAGGTCGACTGGACACTCAGCGACTTCGCCGCGGATCTTCGGGCGCCTACTCCCTCCGCGGCAGCTGAAATCGTATCTGCGGGAGCAGCGGAGGTAACGCAGAGAATCGAACGAGCGGCGACCTCGCTGTCGGGGGCATTTCTGTCCCGAATCTCGAGTCTCCGGAATCGGTGCACCCAGGTGTCGGAAGAAGAATTGCGTTATCGCTTCCGAAACCTCCTGCAGCCGTGGTATCAGAGATTCGATGAAGCGCATCACGCGTTGCATGGACGAATGGCTGAAATTTTGGCGCAGAAACGGTCCCGCCTGGCGATTGCTCAGGGACGGGTGGAGGGAGCGTCTCCCTTTCTGGCGCTGCAGCGGGGATATGCGGTAGTGCGCGCTGCGGAAACGGGTGCAATTGTTACCGGCGCGGCGGCGACCCGTCCGGGCGATAGGCTCCACGTACAGTTTTCGGATGACTATATAACCGTAGAAAGGACACGGGTAGAAAGGACACGGGATGAGTGACTTTGAACAACGGCTGCAACGGCTGGAAGAGATCGCCGAGCAGCTTCGCGACGGATCGATCAAAGTGGATGAGGCAGCACAACTCTTTGAGGAAGGTGTGAAACTTGCTCGCACGCTGGACACGGAACTCCAGCGGATCGAGCGCAAGGTGGAAGTCTTAGCGAATCAACCGGTGGATGAAGATACTCCCCCATCTTTTGAACTCTTTCCGGAACTCAACGGGGAGAACACGGATCCCTCTTCTTCGACGTAACCCCCGAATCGGCCCTGGGCAGGGGCCCCATCCGGTATCGGGGCGCGTCGCACCCTTCCGTCACGGGAGCACCGACAGGTCGACGTCGTCCCCTTCGGTGACCCCGACCTCTGCAAATCTGCCCTGGTTCACCTCAAGGGCGTACCGCGCGGGAAACCGGGAGCGGACCGGTTCCTCTGAGTACGGTTCCATATCGTGAATCTCCAGAATTGTACCCCGGGCCGAAATATATGCGATGGACAGCGGAAGCGGGGTGTCCTTCATCCAGAAACTACGGGTCTGGGAGTCGGGAAACACAAAGAGCATCCCCTCATCCGGTCCTAGCTCTTCTCGAAACATAAGTCCTTGACGCCGGCGTTCCTCCGTATCGGCAATCTCTACGTCAAAGGTGTGATCTCCCACCGGAAGCTCCACCGTCTCATCCCCGGCACACCCGGTCAGACTTGCCATGAGCAGCGTCACCACCAACCCGGTCCGCCGAAGCCCGGCGGAGATGGGGCTCCGCGCTCTCCGTGAGAATGACATCATTAGAACTCCTCGAGAAACTGCTCCCGGGCGATATCCTCGGTAGCTTGCTGCAGGCGCGTCTCGTTTCGGCGCGCTTCAAACGTCTCCAGATCGAGATAGCGCACCGTTAAGGGACGCTCCAATTCGATTCGCGTTCGCTGATCTTCCCAGAACGCCCGCTGCGGATCAAGTTCGGTCGGTTCGCCATAGCGACTCCGAAATTGCTCATACAGTTGAAAATAGTCCAGGCGGCTTCGGTCGAGGTATAACGCGATCGTAAAGAGTTGGTCGTCATGAAACTGAAAAATTCCACGATCCATGTAAATCCGACCTCGAGTGTCGATGACGGTACCGCCGTCGGACCGCCGCATCGAAACATCCGGTTCTCCCCGATACTGAAATGCTGAGTCGCCCTGCAACAGCTCTTCCACACGATCAAATGGAAGACCCAACTCGAGCTCCCGAAATCCCCGCCGGAGCGCTTCGGGACCTGCTGCTGCGGGGTCTGCGTCCTGTGCTGCGAGCGTATCAAAACCAACCGTATACACGACTACCGCGAGGAGGATCACCGCAACCGGAGTATGTCGGGATGATCTATAGTGAGAAATGCGCCTCATATCGATAGATATCGGCATCTCTCCGGGGGCACTCCACATCTTTACCGGTATCCCCGCCCGCCGCTAGAGCCGGGCGTAGATTCGGGCCAGAACAATGAAGGACGCCGCCAGCGCCCCAAGCACGATCCAAAACAGCCACGACGGCATGGGGGATCGTTGGCTACCGGCGACCGGCGTGCGACCGACGTGTTCCCACTGATCGCTGGTGCCGGCGCTCTGAGACAAAAACCCGCATTGCGGGCACCCGTTGTGAAACCGGTGCTGTTTGTCGCGATAGCCGCACCGAGGGCACTTGATGGCGACGAAGAACGCCCCGCAGTGGGAGCACACCTCGTCCTGCTCATTCACCTCTTGTCCGCAGTGCTCACAGTAAAACTTCTTCATGACGGCTACTCGGCCCGGAATTACCGGGGCGGGCGACGGCTATTCCTGCCCGTCCTCTTCAGCGAGCCATTGTACCACGGCGTCCGCAACCGCCTCTCGATCGCAGCCGTTCGTTACCACGTGGTCTGATTCGGACAGTCGCAGCACGTAGTGACTGTCGCCGGCTAACCGCGCATCGATCTCGTCCGCAACCGCAACCGGCACCGTCTCGTCTCCCTCGGAGACCACGGTGAGCGTCGGCACATCCACGCCGGACAGTTCTTTTCGTCCTCGTCTCATGAGCGCATAGAGCGACGCCGTTTGCGCCGGCCACTGCCAATTCCAGTATTCATCGGCGAGATATTGCCGCTCGGCATCATCATAGCTCTCCGGGTGTTTCACCCGCAGGGGAGGCACCAGGTATCTGAGGAGCGGCGTCAGCGCAACCAACCGATTGGTCACTCGAAACGCCGGGGCAAACAGTAAGAGTCCATCAATTGGGAAGGAGCTCGCCACCATTGTTGCCAGAAGCCCCCCCATTGAAAGCCCTCCCACCACGACGTGCTCATGACGAGCGGCAACGTCCAAATACGAGTCAACCGCCCTCCGCCACCAGTCCCGGGCGGAGGTGCTTTGAAAATCTTCATGGTTGGTGCCGTGGCCCGGTAGTCGAGGCACAACAACAGTGTAGCCTACCGCATTCAGGCGATCGGCGAGATAGCGCATATCTCCAGGGTATCCGGTGAACCCATGAAATAAGAGAATCACCGGTTTCCGAGCATCCCCCACTCGTTCGAACGGAAGGGCTCCGGCAGCGACAATGCTATCGTAGGGAATCTCGTGCATGTCATAAAGATAGCCCAGGCGGGTTACTGACACAAGCGCCCATATCTGGCAGCATGTCGGGCACTATGAAAGCACACCCGTTTCATCAGACCGACCCGATTATCGTCCCTACTGACGATGGGAAAAAAATAGAGGAGCACTTCGGCCGGGTCGCCACCGATAGCAAGGCGGCTAGTATTGCCCGGATGGTTGCTCCGCCGGGGTGGGCGGAACCAGCCCAGACGCCGGAATTTGACGAATATACGTTGATGGTGCGCGGCAAAAAGAAAATTGAACTGCCCGATGGGCCGATCACGTTGTCCGCGGGGGAGAGTCTGCTGGTGCCTGCCCACACGCGCGTCAGATACTCGAATCCCTTTGAGGTGGATGCCGAATACTGGTCGGTCTGCCTTCCGGCGTTTTCACCTGATCTCGTCCACCGGGAGCAGGAGTAGGTCCTCTGTTGACTCCGCCCGCCGTGGCGCGTACTTTGACGCTATGCAGACGGTGGGAACGATTACCATATATCACCTCAGCCGGCGAGACGGGACCGCCCTGTTTGTTCACCCGTTCACGAAGCCCGGGAGCATGTTGCACTATGCCGAGCGCACCGAACTCGTGGGGCGATACGGGCGTGAACCACGCGTCGAATCGATTACTATGCTGCGCAACGACCTCTATCGGCGAATCGATCATGATGTACGAGATTGGAGTAATGAGCGTAGATTCATCCCGCGATTTCTCATCGCGGCGACGCTGTTTCTCATCTCCTATCTGTTTATGGCGCTCGTGATTCGCGATCCCATTCCCATTATTGACGAGATACTTATCGGGTTGGCAGTTGGGGTGTTCGGGTTTATCGGTGCCGGGCGTCGGTTCGAGCAGTCCGGGGCAGCATCCCAGCGGCGGATTGCTCTCCGTTCCAAGGTTGACAGTGTGGTGTTTTCGGAGGATCCGTTCGTGCACGACGTCGAATCGGTTCTTCATGCGTTGGAAGATCTGCCCCCAACGACGGAGGAGTTTCCGGAAGAGATCGTGACCCAGGCGTCCCGATTGCGTCGGAGCTATCCATCGCAGACGGTGGAACTGCAAGAACATGTGCGTCAGATGATCACCGTCCCACCCTATCGGGCATTGGCGAAACAGATCCGAGGTGGTGCAATCCGACCGTCAATGCGCGAAAAAATCGACCATGGTACGGTCGCACCCGCTGCCGTCCAGTTGTTTTCGCTGTTGCAACACAGCGCGTAGACCAAACCACTCAATATCTCTGGACGTCTCGTCATTCACGCCGCACTGCCAGCATCGTCAGATCGTCAAACTGCTCATCTTCCATGAGGTGGCTAAAACTCACATACTCACTGGTACCGTCGTCATCTTCCAGGGGCACCACCGGATGCGCGAAATACTGCCGAAACGGCACAAAGTGTTCGCGAAGAAAGTCGACCACGACCCGGTCGATTTCGACTCGGTGCTCTGATCCCGCCTCCGGATTCGGCACGAGACGAAAGACGCGCTCCGCTGCGACCACTGCCAGAACGGTGTCCCGGGCGACATTTGTACAGGTGCTATAGTCAAACACGAGATCGTCCCGATCATTGGGATCCATTATTTTCTCGAGCTTATACGTGTCGCGACGCTCCACCGCGGAAACGATCGCATGGACTCGCTCAATCGTAAATTCCTCCCCATCTTCATCAGGAGACAAGCGTTCGTCCACTACCCCCTGATCGATCATCTCCTGCGTCACCGTGAACGTGTTCCAATCCCGCCCGCGGAGGAGCCGTTTCGCTTCCTCCAAGCCGTCGGTAAACAGAAGCAACATGTCTCCTCGATCGATCGACCGCATTTCTTGCGGAAAACTGATCGGGAGATCGTGGCTCGAAAACGTCCCCGCCGCCGGCCCGCCCGGTATCGTAAGTTGCTCCACCGATTTGGTGGCACTGCGGTATACGTGGAGCTGATTATCGCCGGCATTTGCGAGATAAAACGAGCCTTTTCGCACATCCAGGATCCCCGCGGTGAGCGCCGCGAAGCGCCCTTTAAACTGCCGCTCAGCAACGATGTCGTTAATGCGTAAGACCAGCGACGAGACGTCGAGCCCAGGACTCTTGGGCGTCCATCCGCGAAAGTAGTCCTGAAACACCGTGGCTACCTGTACCATGATGAGGGCTGCCGGAATGCCTTTTCCCGCAACATCACACTTGATCATCGCGTAGTAGCGATCACTCAACTTCTGATAGGTGAAGTAGTCACCGGATACTCCCTTGGCCCCCTCGTAGTAGCCGAAAAAGTACACGTCTTCGGCTCGCATTTCACCGAACGTTCGCTTTACATCTTCCGATATCGCCTCTAATGGAATAAACGCTTTCTGAGTCTCCTTACCAAACTTGAGATCTTTATCAGCTTCTGCCGCTTTTACCAATCCTGATACCATGTCGTTAATCGATTCCGCCAGGACACTCAGTTCGTCACGAGACCGTAGATGGAGCGCTTCGCCTTTCAGTTTCAGCTTATCTTCCGTCGCACCGATTTTCTCCACCAGCTGAACCAGTCGGTTAATGGGCCGCACCACGATCGTGGCCAACACGTATGCACCAAGCACGCCAAATCCCACGGCCGCCGCCGCTATGAGAATCGTGGAGATAATCAGTTCTCGGCGGGTTGCCTCTATCTCATCGAGGATCAGTTGGGTCGATATCGCCACGCGCACCGTACCCCGATAGAACTCGTCAAATCCTGCCCCCGCTCCGGGAACGACATCAAGAACCGGCTTGTAGAATAAAAAGTTGGTCTCATCCCTTCGCAATTGCGTGAAATCAAACTCAGGCACACTGCGGATCGGACCGGCAATCTCACCTAAGCGCTCGCGGGCCCGTCTCAGAAGCTCATTGCGTTGTTCATCAATCTGCTCGATCTCGGACTCATCCGCCCCCTGAACGATCAAGTCCTGCGCCTCCTGCGAAAGCCGCTCCAATTCTACCGGAATCTCTCCGAGTTCTTCCTGCGCTTGCGTATTGAGCGCCTGCGCCAATTCGCCAACCTCTTCTGAGGCATCATCGGACAGACGCGAAACGCCGACCACATAGCTATCTGTATCGATTCGGTCCGACTCGCCCGATATTACCGCGGGATCGGTCGTACCAAAGATCGTCTGTAGCTCTCCTTGCCGGTCGAGTCCGGTAATGGTGACGTGGAGCGCCTCGGCCATCGCATCACCCTGAGTTGCCACATTCTGGAGCTGATCGATGTTGGATTCCGGATTCTCCAAGGCCGGCCGCGCTCCCGTGACTTGTCCGTCTACGAGCAATTCGATGCGTTGCTGTAATCCATCAGTAAGAATCTGTTCCTGTCGTTCCAACACGTTGCGGCCCAGAACTACCGCCACGAGTACCACTACGCCAATAACCAGCAAGACCACAAAAAAGGCGAACTTCAGTCGCAATCCACCGCCTCGAATCTTCATCCGTCGAATCCTCTCTCTCTGCAATTCCCGCGGAACGGGGCGCCGGCCGGTGATCAGGGCGTGAGCTTCAACATTCAATCGGCGAATCTCGCCGCCGATGACAACCAACCGCCCCGCTGAAATGAGTATAAGCGCCACCGCCGCCAACACCGCAACGAGGAACGCCACGTCCCAGGTATCGGCAAAATAGGTGCTGGTGTCGCGCATGGTCATGGCAGGATCAAATACGGGACTAAAGTCTCCATATTTAATGACTCCCACATCATCGATCCGAACCGGTTCGGGAGCGATGTACATACCACGCTCCGGGTGCAGCAACCCCAGCCGATATGTTCCTGCCGGGACCTCCGACAGCACGAGCCCGCCAATTCTACGGTCATTTTCAACGGAGAAATCACCCTGCCATGCATTGAACTCATAGTCATATGGCGGTGTGCCCTGACGGTCGAGGACGACCTGTCGCACTGCGCCATTACTATCAAAACCCCGTCCCACGATCGAAACGCGGTAGCGTCCGAGCAGGTCGCGTTCTAACGAGGTGGCAAACACACGAGTCACGGGCACATACTTATTAAAGCGAAGCGGCAAGGACCGCGCTGCTCCTACGTTCCCCACGGAATCCACCGCCGCCACCGACAACAGCCACGTCCCGTTATCTACGTTGGTTCGACCGATGCTCTCGCCATCGGTAGTCACGCGCTGCGGCATGGGACCGGGGGGAGCGATCGATGCGCGATCCGGCTCCGGCGCGTCCGGTCCCAGATAGTCGAGACGCACACTGTACCCGGCCAGGTATTCCTCATCCTCCGGCGGGTTCCACCCTACTTGAAACGTATTAGACGCCAGATAGCCGTTCTCGTCCACCGACGGTGGGGGAAAGGTAACCGGATCAGGTGGTGTCGTATCGCGCACAAAGCGGGCGGAGACGGGCTCCGACCAGTTCCCGGCAAAATCGGTAGCCCGCACATGCAAGTACCATGGGCCATCCTCCTCGGCTCGCACCACTACCTCTCGATCCGGGACGCGCTGTCGGATCTCTTCACTCACCTGCGGTTCTTGGTCTCGGGTCCATTCCCACGCATACCCACGGATTCCGGACGCGTCATCCGGGTCCCGTAGGAGAAACTGCGCAGTACTGGAGGCACTCCGACCGTCAGGGGGGAAATTGCCGGCCAAAATGGTGGGCGGTTCCACCGATTGATCGGGTTCAGCGTACACCACTTCAGCGCCCGATTCGCCGGTTCGTCTTTGCCACATAACATGAACCCGACCGCGATGCGAGATCGCTTGGGCAAAGGTAGCCTCTCCTCCGCTGGGACTGAGGGTCTGGGTACTCCAGCGAAACCCACCACGCTGCCCCAAGACGACGCGACTGTTTCCTCGGGGATTTGTGAACCACGCAATTACCGGTTCCCCGTCGTCAAAGGCAAGGCGGGGAAACCGAGCGAGCTCAAACCGCCCGGTCACCTCCTCAATAAGTTCATTCCGTTCTCCGTCACGGTCGAGGCCGATGAGATAGACCTGAGGGTTTCCCGACTCGAACCTTCGTTCCCATGTGAGCAGTAGCTGGTCACCGGAGGGATCCGCCACCAGATCGGGGCGCTGGTTATCGTAGAGATCGGGGTCATCCGTATCGGAGGAATCAACGAACGTCGTTAACCGCGATCCGCCCTCCCACGTTCGTCCTCCATCATCACTGGTTCGAAGATAGATTTGGTACGTGCTCCGTTCGGTGATATTGATCCCCTGATAGACGACATAGTCTCGCCCGTTAAGCGATGCCATCGACGGAAGAAACACCAACCCCACCTCATCGTCCGGTTCCAATTGACGAGTGTCCGACCACTCCGTGCCGTCGGGGCTGTGAGTATATACCGACTGTTGGCGTCCATCGATATTCGTGTTTACAAACAACACCATCGAATCATCGCTGCTTTTGAATAGTCGGGGAGCTACGTTGGTACGTTCGGTGGATACTCGATTGACCACCTCGAAATTGTCGCCCAAATCGGAACTGCGATAAATCACCGTCTCTTCCGCGGATTGCGTGACAGCAACAAATAGCGTCTCCTCCGGTCCAACGGCGGCAGAGAAGATGAACGGTTCAGAGCTTCCCGAATATCGAATGGGGCCGATCGGCCGCGACGATACATCCCACTCCCGGCCGTCCCGGGAGCGGCGAACGGTCAAATAGATCTCTCCCCCATCTTCATCGCGATCGTCCGTCTCTTGATGAATCGTCACGAGTTGTCCCGACACGGACAGCATTTGCGGAAAGCGAGATTCAGTACTCGCTAACGACCGAGGAGATTCAAAATAGAGTGACTCCTGGGCCGTCAGGTCCGCTACCAGACCAAGAACAAGCACCAGACCGAGACCAAGGCGAATCATATGCCGAGTCGTAGGCCGATCCTCCTTCGCAGTTCTACCAAGGGCGGATACGTTCGGTTATCGCTGTCTTCCAGAAGCCGTTCCGTAATCTGTAACGCCTGCAGGGCGCGTCCCTGGCTAAATAAGGTCTGAGCACGCCGGTACTGCTGTTCATCAGAGCTATCGAGTGCCACCGTGGACTGCCCACCGAGCCGAATGCGCAGCTGATCAAGTAAGAACTTGGCATCACTATTGTTCGGGTTGATGTCAACGGCATCTTCCAGCAACGATACCGCCACGACCGCTTGATCACGACTACCGGATGACAACTCTTGAGCTCGTTGATACAGCTCCTGGGAGCGGTTGACGTTGGCCTGGTCGATGGGATTCTCGCGCAGGTTGAGCTCGATCTCTAATTCTCGAATTTGACTCTGAATTCCTGGATAGTCGGGATTGAGCTCGGCCAGAACTTCAAGCTCGCTGTACACTTCCAGCGGACCCACCTCATCAAGTCGGGATACCGCCTGCTCGTACCGGGATGCAAACACCTCATCAAAGTCGTCCTCGTTTCGAACCTGAGCGATTCGAAGCTCCAACAGACGAGCATCCCAATTGAGCGGCCGCACATCGCGAATATTGCGAAGATTCTCAATGGCGCGCTCAAACAGCTCATCTCCACGCTCCTCATTCTCGGACTCATACGCACGGACGCCGGCATTGAAGTCTTCCTGGGCGATGCTGAGATAGTTGCCCAGTATCGGATACAGCGGGTCGGTGGGAGTGAGCTCCCGCCCCTCCTCCAAATTGAGGGCGGCGGTTACCAACCGAAGCAATCGCTCCACTTCCGAGTTCGATTCTACGTTGGTCTGCGCCCACGTCTCCTGCGCTTCCAAAAGTGCATCGCGGGCGCTCACATAGTTATCCTGACTATACAATTCTTCAGCTTGGGTAATGAGTTCCCGGACTTCCCGCACAACGATGATGTTTTCCAACTCTTGAAGCTCATCACCAACCTGTCGAATGATCTCATCCGATTGATCCCGCAGACTGGGGTTTTCCCGTAGCTCCAGCGACGCGAGGAATGCGTCTCGAGCTGCGGCAAAATTGTTGCGGGCCGGTTCAATCTGGCCGGCGGCGATCGCGGCGCGGGTGTCGGCGATGAGGTCGTTGGCCTCCTCCTCTGCTTCCTGGGCTTGCGCGATAAGACTTTCGGCCTCGTCTATTCCTGCAGTGGCCTCACTTAAGAGTGCCGAGTTCCGTTCCTGGAGCTCCCGCAGGCGGTCCTGCTCCCGCGCTACCTGCCGGCTTTCGAGAACATAATCGTTTGCCGCGCTTATCTCCTCCCGAGCTTCGGTGAGCGTCTCGTCCATAGCCACGAGTCGCTCATTCACTTCTTGGTACCCTTCGAGCGCTTCGTCGGGATAGCGAACCAGCCGCAGGGTGGTTTCATCATCCTCAGTCTGCTCTTCTATACCTTCATTCAACGGTTCCAGTTCGGCCATACGCTCATCGAGCTCTTCAAACTCATCGGTGAATCCATCGGTTTGCGTGGTCGCTATGGCCACCACCACTGTCCGTTCTCGGTCCATCGCCCGCGAGATGCTCTCATCCCAACGTCGTTGCGCCCGAGAAATCTCTTCTGACGTATCCTGAGGCACACCCGGTGCCGGCAGAGCGAGGATTGGGTCCACCGTCTCATCGAAGTCCGACCGGCCATCCTGCAGGGTATTCACCGACGCCACCGCGGCGTCTAACTGACTCCTGAGAGAGAACAGAGAGGCATCCCGGTCTATAGACCGGCTCACAAAATCCGCCATAACCTCTCCCAGCTCCGAAAGACTACTGCTGATTCGACGCCGGGCGCGGGCGGCCACGACGGGGGTGGCGCGCTCGGGGCCTACCTCGTCCACCACCGCCGCCAACGGGGGATCATCTTCAAATATTCCCAGCTCTACCACTTCAGCTTGTTCCCACAATGACGACGTCTGCAGCGCGGTGGCGTACCGTTCTTGCCCCTCCGTAAACCGATCGGCATCGAAATCATTCGCAGCTCTCTCGAAGAGCTCCTCCGTCTGCGTGCGCCCCGCGTCGGCCAATTGCCCCACGGTGTCGCGGTAGGCATTGCGCACCGCGTAGAGAAGGCCCTCTTCTTCTCGATGCTGAGGACGACCACGCGCAATCATCTCTTGAAAATTCAGATACCAATCCACAGGATCATCGGGAAACTGTAGCGGCACCTGAGACCGGGTCACCGCGAGTTCCTGGGCGGTTGTCTCCATACGCGTAAGAATCGACGCGATCCGTTCTGCCTCTCCAAAAAACGGAGTCAGGTCTTCGTCACCCAATGTGAGCACATCCTGTTCTGCTTGCTGGAGCACCCGCTCACCGGCCTGTTGGTATGGAGGCAGGGCCTGCGCAAAATCCACGGCCACAGCGTCCATGTCCGCTACGAGCCGATTGACATTGGATACAAAGATATCACCGTACCCACGATCCTCGAAGCGGTCCCGCTGCAGTGACTCCAACTCTTGGTACGTTCGTACCGCAGCTATGTACTCCCCCTCTTCCATGAGCGCCAGCGCCTCATCCATGCGGCGATTAAACAGATCCCGGTCAAACGCCAATTGCGCGACAATTCGGGCATCTTGCACCTGTTCCACTACTCGCTCATTGGGAAACTCATCCAGCTCTTCCATCTGGTCGATGATTTCCAGTGTGCGCTCGATATCGTCAGGATTATTCACGAGATTGTCGATCAACTGCTCAAACAGTACGTTATATTCACCTCGTATCTCACGGATCGTGCGCATAAGCGCTTCCGCCTCTTGGATGCGGTCGGGGTCATCACGGACGGTTTGTTCCAGTAGCAAAATCGCGTCGTTAATGCGATTTTCGGACACTAACTCCCGCGCCTGCCGGATCGGATCTTCTCTCTGTCCGCCGGCGACTACCACAGCACTCACGGAGAATAGCAATATGGTTGTAATGAGGACGAGGCGCGACGTTTTTACCATTCCCTTCCCAGTAGTCAATGTACCACGACGTCGGGGCCATCTGCTACTCACACAAACCAAGGCCCCATATAGAATAATCGGCAGACGCGAGTTAGAATGAACCGTAGGATGAGCTGGACCGCGCGGACAGTGATGATTCTTCTCGTGGTGGCGTTCCCGGGACACCGGGTGCACGCGTCGGGAGTCTCTGAGCAAGCGTTTAGTGATTGGTACGGAGATATAGCCGCTCGGTCCGCAGTCGAAGATGTGGAAAACACCGGGCTCACCGTGTTCCCGACGCTTTCGGTGCCGGCGGGAGGCGAATACGAAGGTATGGGTACCGCGTATACCGCAGGTGCGCGGGACGTGTCGTTTCTCGAAGCCAATCCAGCCGCAAGTTCAGATCTGCAGTTCACCGAGTTAGCGCTCTTTCATAACAATCTGATCGCTGATACCAGTTTAGAAGGTCTTGGGTACACAACTCGGCTCGAGGATTTCGGATTCGGAGTGGGAGGTAAGTTTGTGCACGTCCCATTCACCGAGTATGATGACTTTGGGATTCAGCAGGGCAGCGCCCGCTATGTTGAGGCGATTGTCGCAGGCAACCTTTCTTACAATTTCTTTAATAGTTTCTATTTCAATGGTGTGTCCGCCGGTGCAAACCTCAAGACGGCATATCGCAGCATTCCCGAGACAATTGCCCAAGATCAATCCGCCGCGGCGGTAATGATCGACGTCGGACTCCTGTCCCGGTTTAACGTCCTGAAGTTTTATCCTTCCCGAGACCGGAACTTTGCGGTGGGAACGGTGGTTCGCAACCTGGGCCCTAACGTCCTGGCCGAGCCCCTTCCTACGCAGTGGACCAGCGGCATCGCCTACTCCCCGCTTCGGCCGGTGCTTATCGGAGCAGACGTAACCGTGCCGTTTACTCCCTTCTCGTCGCTTCCCGCCGAACAGCTGGGGTACGCCGTCGGCACTGCGGTGACCGTCACCGATTTCTTCACCATCCGCTCGGGATTCCAGATGAAAGGCGGTAATCCCCGCATAACGATGGGTGGCAGTGTAGGTATCCAAGATATGACGGTGACGATCAACTACACGCTCGATATGACCACACAACTTACCGCCTTTGACCGATTCAGTCTGCAGGCGGGGTTCTCTTTGGGTGATCGGGGGCGGGGGCAACAACAGGATCAAATTCGAACGCTCTATTTGGACGCGCTCCAGGCGTTCGCCGATGGGGACTTAGAAGAGACGATCGACCTCACGGAACAAGTGCTCGATGTCGATCCGCGTTTTCAGCCCGCTGCGGAAACGTTGGAGATGGCGCGCAGAATGCAGTCGCTTCAGGAGCAGATGGAGTCGATCCGAACGGGTGAGGACGCACCTGGAGATCCATCGCTCGAGGACTAAGTGAATCTCTCGCGCGAGCGGTGACCTCGTACCAGGCACCCG
>JBMCMH010000037.1:0-20871 GCA_048614515.1 Alkalispirochaeta sp.
AACCTGCGACCTCCGGGTTATGAGCCCGACGAGCTGCCAACTGCTCTACCCTGCGGTGTATGGGGTGAATCTACCAAAGTACGGGGATTTGGTCAAGGCGACGGGCAAGGAGATTGTAACTCAGATGTAACAGCACTCCCGCAGCCAACGTGGCGGATAGACGGACTCGGTTCCGGGCTCGGGAGGTGCTGGGGTGTTGGGCGCGGCGGGGGGCTCCCGATCCGGAACGTGGTGTGCGTCGCCCCGTAGGTCTTGCTGTGCCGGCAACAAAGTGGTGGGTGAGGGCGCCGCTATAACAGCGGGCGGTGACAAGGTGGATGATGCCGGCGGTAAGGATTCGGACGAGAACGGTACGTGGTGCTGATGTAGCGTAGAGTAGGTGCTCCGCGGAGGCAAACCCGGCGCCTACCGACCATCCTGTAGCCGGCGGGTGAGGGTGGGAGGATCTCCGATTGGTCACGGCCGTTGGTTGGGTGCTGGTGCGTGGTGAGAGTAATACGAGTACGGCGAGTGCCTTTGCAGCTTCCTCGGCGAGTACCACCACAATCGTCATTGTTTCGGGCGAGATAGCATTGCTGCGGCGGATCACCAGCAGTGCTGCGACTACCAGCACAGCAGCCAGCGCCCCCACCGCCACACCCTGCCGCACGGTGGCGCGGGTCTGATGATAGAGTACCAGCACTACCGTCGGGACTGTCGCGATGAGCAGGACGTTGACGATGAGCCGGCCGACCGTCATGGGCCGGGGGGATAGTCTACAACCAGTGCACGAAGAATCGACTCGAGCTGGTCAAGCTGGGTCGATGTTCCGATGGTAATGCGTAGGTAGTCCGGGAGATTGAAACTGTTGAGGGCACGGACCGTTATCCCGCGCCGGGCGATGTACTCGGCGGCCTCACGAGCGTCGAGCGGTACCCGAACGGTAATGAAGTTGGCCTCAGTGGGGAGGTGGTGCAGCCCAAGCTCATCGCACAGCGTCTGCATCCGGACCACGCCCCGGAGATTGCGCTCAAGTGAGCGCGTCACAAAGTCTTGATCGGAGAGTGCGGCAATTCCCGCCGCTTGCGCCACCCCATTCACACTGAACGGCGGACGGACGCGCTTGATTTCCGCAATACGCTCCGGCTGAGCCAGGCCGTATCCCAGGCGGACGGCGGCCAATCCGTAGACTTTGGAGAAGGTATGAAGCACGACGAGATTCGGATAGCGGGCCACTAAGGAGTCGGCGTGCGCGGCTGCCGGGTCGTTCTGGTATTCGATATAGGCATGATCTACGACCACTAATACCGAGGCGGGCACCTCCTCGAGAAATGTTTCCAGCTCGCGTTGGGAAAACGCGCCGCCGGTGGGGTTATTGGGTGAGCAGAGAAACACGACGGTTACATTGTCGGTGAGATACGCCAAATAATCCTGAGGATGAATTTCCAGATTGGGCATCGGAACGGATGTTATCCGGCCGCCGTATACGCGGGTGGCAAACTCGTACTCGGAGAAGGTGTGCTCTGCGATTAGGACTTCATCCCCCGGATCCACGTAGGTGCCGGCAATGAGCGTCAAGATTTCATCGGAGCCATTGCCGGTAATGATCCACTCCGGGTCAACGTTGTAGAGCGCGGCTATTCCGTTCACCAGGTCTCGGGCGGCTCCATCGGGGTATATATGTAATTCACGAGCTGCCGCGGCAACCGCGTCTGCCACCGTGGGCGAGCAGCCGTGGGGATTCTCATTAGATGCCAGCTTGATCGTATTGGCCCGACGCTCGCCGGGAACGTAGGTGTTTAGCGATTCTATCGCGCTACGCGTTTTCATGGGCCCATCTTACCGGCTATAGTGCAGTGATGATAGACGTGACGGAACTGTTTGGATATGTCGCTTCATTCTTTGTGGCGATCTCACTCCTCATGAATGGACTGCTACCGTTGCGTATTCTCAATCTCATTGGTGCAACGTCCTTCGTGATATACGGCACGATGTTGCCGAGCATACCGATTCTCATTACCAATGCGTTTATCGTTGTCGTAGATGTTGTGTACCTGGTGCGTATGTTGCGGCCGGACCTCAATGGCGTACGTTATGTTGCGGTGGGGCCGGACAAACGGAGCCAACTGGATGATTTCCTGGCTCATAATCTCGAGGACATTCTCAAGTTCTTTCCTGATTTTTCCACGGACCGGCTAAGTCGCTGTTTTGAGGCGGGAGGGCGCGCCTACGTGGCACTTAAGGATCTCACACCGGTTGGTTTTGCGCTGGTACAGCCGGTACCTCCCCCGGAGACGGAAGATGATCCGGCGTTACGGGAGGTGTATCGCAGAATCCACACCGATCTATATCCCGAGAAATCGATGATGATTCCGGTGGATTATGTCACCCGGAAGTATCGAGGTCTTGGCCTTGTCCATCAATTATACAGCGTGATCGAAGTTGACGAGCGCGGCGACGTCGCATTTCTGCTGGCGCCGGTGCGTCGCACCGCGACCAAACATCAACGATTTCTGCGGCAGGTAGGTTACCAGCTCACCGCTGAGACGGGGCCGTACGTCCTATTTGGAAAATCGCTGCAGTCGTAGCGCTCACGTCGCGTCCGATTCCTTCTTCTTGAGCTGTTCCGGTGGGTTTTCTTTTAGATAGTTGTGGTCTTCCGCGAGATCCTCGATAAGGTCTTTCACCTTCATCTTGAGAGAATTCTCGGTGGTCTTGGCAAAGATTACATCCCGGGGGTTCTCCAATTCTTTCTTGGCAGCTCGCATTACCAGATCTATCTCGGCCAGACTGAGGCCATGCATAATAATTGCTCGTTGTTCACTCATATACCTGTACCATAGGGAACGTGATCAGCTTCATCAAGCCCAACAGAATACCGCCCACCTACTAATGCTTCGAGATTGACCGATCGTCCAAAGACAAATATACTTAGGTTAACCTAACAAGATTCGGGAGTTCTGGGTCGAGGACGTAATGTGATCGTATCGGCGGTAAAGAAAGAGTTGCAATCGCGCCACAGGGCCACCATTTCACAGTTGGCGGCGGAGCTGGGGGAGTCCCCGCAGCGAGTCGCCGCTGCCCTCCAGCTTCACGTGGAGCGGGGCCGGGCATTCCGCGAGGTGCTCGTTCCGGAGGGAGGTTGCGCCGTCACCCAGTGCGCCCATTGCCCATTGGTTGGTGCCTGCCGGGTAGATGACACCCCGACCACAGGCGTCGAAGTGTTTGTTTGGAACAAGGCGGGAAGTGATGAGTAACACGCACGAATCAGTAGAGAGCCTTACCGAAAGCTTATCGCGCTATGTTTTGGCGATTTATGAGTTATCGGCGGAGAACAAGGTGGCCCGGTCAAAAGATATCGCCGGGGTCGTAGGGGTGAGCCGGCCGTCGGTGACCGGGGCGCTGCAGAAGCTCGACAAGGCGGGCCTCATCGAGTATGAGCCGTACGGCTATGTGACGCTCACTCGTCAGGGTGAAGCGCACGCGCGGCAGTTGCTTCTCAAGCATCGAGCAACGCAGGATTTTCTAGAATTGGCGCTGGGATTGCCGGTGCCCCGGGCGCAGGCTGTGGCGGGGCAGATAGAACAGAGCCTTCCGGCGGATGTGCTGTGCCGATTGGTACAGTTCAACAATTTCTATCGCAATAATCCGGACAAACGGTTCGATTGGAATCCTGCGTGTCGCAACCTCTGCCAGATCCTCTACGGTGTGGAAGGGCCCCGCAAATGCCACGATGAAGACGGCATGATTACTGAGCAGACTCCGACGCTGCAGGATGTTTTCTAAAGGTTCGTAGACCAAGCGCTCGTTCCAGCCTTCGTTCCCACACCACTACCAGTGCCAGCGCGAGGCGCGGCGCGATAAGCCACGCCACCGGCGCCCCAAACGCCGCGAACAGTGCGGTATCCTCTACCAGAGAATGAGAAACGCCCAAATGGTGGTTAAGTAGATCACCGTCGGCGGCGTTGAGTCGACCGGTTTCCGCTTCTTCCTTGAGCACCGCCGCGCCGTATGCCAACCCCAGCGTGTTGGCCACGATCCACGCCGGCGCGCTCGAGGCGGGAAGCCCCAAGATCCGCAGGGGAGACCGCATGACCCGCGCCAGACGGTCGGTAATACCGGCAAATTGCAGCCACCGCGTAAGTATCACCAGAGCACTCACAATCAACGCTACCCGAGCAAGGAGCAGTGCGAGACTCCGCATCCACTCTATGACAGCCGGTACTAGCTCGCTCTGGACCATGCTCCCCCCGGCTTGTCCGGTGACGCCGGCCGTGCCGGGAAACGGAACCGGCTCGATCCAGAAGCCGGTTTCGGGAGCCACCCGCGATACCACCCATGCCAAAAGCAAACCACCGGCGGTGCGAACCACGAACATGCGGCGCATGGGGGTACCAGTGCGGCGCGTGACCGCTAGTTCTACCAAAAAGTTATGCGCCACCAAACAGAGAAGTGAAAGGATTACCAATTGCCGGTGATCGAGTCCCAGCGCCGGGAGCATCGCGATTACCGCATAGAGGTTAACCAGGATGCTGGAGATGAGCGCCATCGCGGCGGCGCCGGGGAGCCCCACCACGCGCATGAGCGGTTCCAGCCATCCGGCGATCAGTTCAAGTACTCCGGTGTGCTGGAGGACAAAGACTGCCGCCGAGGCGGGTACCATGATTCGGACCAGCCACCACACGGTGTCTCGACTCTTGCGCAGACTTTCGGTGAGATGATCACGTAGTTCCGTGGAGATCATACGGGACGGTATCCGCGGACGGTCTTTTATTCAAGGCGCTGAGTCACTACAATGCCGGTGTGACGGTTATACGTAATACGCCTGACAATACGCTCTGGAACGAGCGAGCGGCGGATCTCGCCGTGGTGCCGGGGACGACGGTGGTTCCGGCGCGGCGGGCGGAGGATATCCCTCGTCTGCCTCCGGCTACTCTGGAAAACGCGATCGCCCTCATCACGATGGAAATAGATGCTGAGATATTGACCTACCTGCCTAATCTTCGGCTCGTGGCGGTTCCTATGGCGGGACTCAATACGCTGCCCATGGAGGCGCTCCGGGAGCGTTCGATCCAGGTGGTAAATGCGCACGCCAATGGGATGTGGGTGGCCGAGCGCGCCATGGCTCTGATGATGGCGATTCGGGGCCGCCTGGTAGCGTACGATCGAGATTTGCGAGAGGGTGTATGGCATGGATTTGCCGCGGCGGAGCCTCCTACGGAAAGCTGGGAATCGCTCTATGATTCCACCGTAACCATATTGGGTATCGGATCGATCGGTCAGTGGCTTGCACGATTTCTAGCACCCTTTGGGGTTCGGTGTCGTGGATTTCGGCGTCGCCCGGGATGGGACGGGGTTCCCGAAGGGCTGTTGGACGAGGTGTACACGGACCTCACCGCGGCGATCAGCGGTGCCGATGTGGTCGTCTCTACGTTGCCCCTCACCTCCCAGACGCGGGGCATGGTTGGACGCTCTGAACTTGCGACGATGCGAGGGGCCACCCTGGTGAACGTGGGGCGGGGTGAGGTGATCCACGAGGAGGCGCTCTATCGGGCACTCCGCGACGGCACCTTAGCGGGGGCTGCGTTGGATACGTGGTACCGCTATCCAGATCCTCCCGGGAGCACGCAACTTCCATCACAGTTCCCCTTTCACGAGCTGGACAATGTGCTGCTGTCACCACACCTTGGGGGATACAATGCGGCCGCCACTCGGGCAAGTGCGCGGGAAGTTACCGACGCCGTGGCCCGGTGGCTCGCGGACGGTGCTCCGGAGGATAGGGGTGGCACTGTGGACGTGGAGGAGGGATACTAATGAACTATACCGTACACCATGAGCCCGATTCACACCGGTTTGTCGCCTCCGTCGAGGGCGAGGAAGCGTATGTGGTGTATGAACCGCACGGGGAAGACCGGTGGGTTATGGCTCATACCTATACTCCCACGGCGCTGCGGGGTCGAGGAATCGCTGCGGAGGTAGTGCGTACCGCCCTAGAGATTGCCCGGGCGGAGGGAAAATCGGTGGTTCCCGCGTGTTGGTACGTGGAGGGGTTTATTCACCGACATCCGGAATTTCAGGATCTTGTGGCCGACTCCGATTCGTGAGGTCGTTTTCCAATCGGTAGAGGGCGCGGAGGCTGCGTCCGAGGGAATGCCATCGAGTAGCCACGATGTCGAGCAGCTCGTGTGGTGAGTAGTCGCCGCTGAAACTCTGGCTGTGGAGTTCTCGCACGCGATACGCCCGTTCCGTGCCGTCTTCGGTGCGTGAGATGAGGCTTCCAATACGTTCCAGCGCATCTATCGTCTCATCAATGGACGCGCGTACTCGCGGGCGGTAGCGCTCGTAGAGGCCGGTGAGCTGGCGCCTCACCACCGATGAGGTGGTGCTGCGCTGCTGGAGGCGTTGGATCTCCTCCCTGAGCGTGCCTGGGCCGCGCTCATCGCCCAGCAGTGCGCGCAGACGCTCCAACGCCTGGTCTAACTGGAGCGCCGACTGGTGAAGAGTGTTCCGGGTGTCCAGGTGATAAAACTCGGCGTCGATAACGAGTTGTGATACCGCGCGCCGGGTGTCATGGAAGAAGTCGCTTGCCGCAAGCAACAAGAGGTATCCGGTGGTCTGCGGGTGCAGGGCGGTCGGAATCCAGGAGGACGGCGCGCGATCAATAAAATAGGTCTGCGACAACGTCTGTGCGACCGCCTCCTGGCGCGCCTCAAGCAGTATTCCTCCCACGCGCTCCACACTGCGGTGCGTCCAATCCTCCCGCAGCGGGTTCCACCAGTCGCTCTTGATCGAGAGTTCGGGGATCTCCAAAAACGGTTCCCCCGCGGCATAGCGAACCAGATCCACAAACGGCACCGCCGAGCGAAATTCCTCAATTTCCGACCATATTGCCCGCGGTGGGCCCGGCTGGGATCGTATTCGCTGATGGGCAAACGTCCAGGCGTGTCCGGTGGCCTCGGGATTAAGATGGCGGTGGCACAGCTCGAGGGTCTGATGGAGGTGGAGCATCGTACTTTGAACCACCCGCAGTGGAGTTTGCTCGCGGCGGGCCCCCTGCACCGGCAGGAGTACATCCAGATCGACCCGCTGGAGGAGATTTAGCGTGCGGAGCGCGGTCCAAATGGGAGCGAGTCGGCGCTCAATATCCGCCACTTCCCGTTCCAGCGCCTCCCCCACGGCGCTCCGCACGCGCGCCTGCGCCTGCGGCAAGCTCAGCTCCGGGTCGGCGAGGGCGTCGGGAGCGAACGTGGCCGCCTGATGGAGCCGTTCGGCCACGTCCGGCGCACTCTGTTCCAGCACGGTTCGAAGAAACGCCCCCCGGGCAAGACCGGTGGTTTCGTCCAGCGCCGGGCGGATGCGCTGTAATTGCGTCTTGAGTGATCGAACCCGCTGGTGAAACGCGGGAAGCAATGCCGGTACACCGCAATCCACCGTGCTCCGCGCGGTACGATCCAGGCGCCGTCGCAACTCCTGGAGGTGATGTGCCCGCGTGGCTTCTTCGATCGATCGCGCGCCCAGGAGTCCCCGTAGGCGGAGATACCAGCGGTACCAAAACGGAAACTCCATAAACCGCCGGCGATACGTTTCCGCCGGGGGGTAGATCGGATCGGGAAAGCGTACGGTATAGCGGCTGGTTCGTCTCACGGACGACGTGCTCCCGGTCTTGACGGATCACGCGGCACGCCGCCGAAGGATACCCGCTCCACGGCGATCACACCGCGGACTCCCCAGCCATCATTGAATCGGTACATGGCGGAACTCGTGAGACTCAGTGTTCCAGATGCCGAAACTTGGCTCACCAAAGCGCCCCATCACTTCCCCTGGGTTCGCCCACAGCGTGGCGCCCCGCGAAATGATGTATTTCTTGTGATCGTGTCCGCTGAAGACGGCGGCGTACCTGCCGGAATCCGCGAGGCCGGCGGCGATATCGGGGTAGTGGTTGAGCGCCACCGCGTGTCCATCAACGGTGAGTTCCGCCAGGTGCCCATGCAGCGTCACGTGGTCGTGCTGCGCGGCGATGTGGCTCAAGAGATAGGTATCGCCGTCGTTATTGCCGAACACCACGTGAATCGGTCCCGAGAATCCTTCCGCCAGTTGCGCCAGGGTAAAGGGAGCACAGAAGTCGCCGAGGAAGAACAGCTGTTCCGGACGCTCGGCGGGAAGCATTGCGATGACCTTTTCCAAGTTCCAGATATTGTCGTGAATATCGCTGACTATTGCTACGTTCATACGTTCCTCCGGGAACCATCGTATCAAGCACATCGTTCACGGTCACCCCATTTGGCGCCTCGGAAGTCATCTCCAGGACGAAAGACGTGTCGTAGATACGATAGGGGTAGATCGTGTTACATTCGCGGCATGAAGCGAGAGTCTTTCATCGCAGCGGTGAGTGCGCTGCTGGTTCTGTTTCCGGGTGCCGTGCGGGCGGTTTCTATTCAGGATGTCCGTGTGGAGCCGACGGCGTTACTGGTCACCGAAGACGATGCGGATCAATTGGCGGAAGTGCCCGCCCTTCGGGATGTCACCGGAGATAACACGTATCTCACCAGTGCCGCGATCTCGCCCCACGATTCGCGGCAGTTGTTGGTGTCCACTACCTTTCACGGGATATACGAGAGCTCCGACGGTGGAGCGTCCTGGAATGACCTGGGAGATACGCCTGCCGGGCGCGCCATTTATCGGGGCAACGGCTTCTATGAGGATCTATCGGCGGCGGCCTACGATCCGCAGGACCCGGCGCTCCTCTGGCTCGAGATGGCGCAGGATGGGGAGATTATCGCGGTGGACCGGCGCACGGGGGCGGTGTTGGAGATCCCCACTGCCCGCGGGGTTGAGGCGTTGGCCCGGGCGGAGCGGGCGCCGCTGGTGGAATTTCCGGATGAGGATGCGGCGCGACGGCAGCGACGAGAGTTGGCGGCGGATCACGTTTCGTTTTATCTCTCTCCCTGGCAGGTGGATCCGGAGCGCCTGGACAGCCATATGGAGTTTGCCGCAGAGCACGGTATGACCGCGGTGGTAATCGATTTTAAGGATGATTTTGGACGCATTGCATACGACTCCGCCCTGGAGCTTCATCGCGAGGTGGGCGCTGTTCGGGGGTATTTCGACGCTGAGCGTGTTGTTGAAACCGTGCACGATAACGATCTGTATCTCATCGCTCGGATTGTCGTATTCAAGGATCGCGAATTGTTCGGATATGACGGCAACCGCTACGCGTTGTGGGACCGCCGTCGGGACGTGCCGTGGGGTGTATTTCGTACCGAGACAGATGAGGATACGGGGGAGGAGCGAACGCGCCAGGTGGAGCACTGGGTCGACCCGTTTTCAGAAGAGGTCTGGGATTACAACATCGCCATCGCTCGCGAATTGCAGGAGCTTGGCGTTGACGAAATCCAGTTCGACTATATTCGAACCCCCGCCGACGGGCGGACGGGAGATATCGAATATCGGTACCGCAAGGAGAGTCCCGCCATGGCGGACAACGATCCGTATCGCGACGACCGGGAAGAGGCGCTCTCGGCGTTTTTGGCCCGAGCGCGCCAGGAGATTTCGCTTCCCATTAGCATTGACGTGTTTGGGTTTAATGGGTGGTATCGAATGAGTTATCTGGGGCAGGATATCGCGCGGCTCGCCCGCCACGTGGATGTAATTTCTCCAATGTTGTATCCATCGCACTTTCCGCGGGCGTTTTTTCCGGACATTCCGTACCTGGATTGGGCGGAGACACTCTATCGCGAGGGCGTTGCCCGAGGGCGACGGATCACCGGAGACAGCGTGCTGATTCGCCCCTATATTCAGTCGTTCCTCATCGGAGGAGAGCTGCAATTCGAAGAGCCGCGCTATACCGATTATCTGAAGCATCAGATTCGTGGAAGCCTCGACGCCGGTGCTTCCGGATTTACTTTATGGAACTTCTCCGGTCGCTACTACATGGCGTCGCGGGGGCTCCGGTTTGACGGAGCGCGATAATGGCGACTGAGGAGGGGGCCTCGCTTCCGGGTGATCAGCCTACCATAACCCTAAAGATTCTGTTCGCGTTTTGGCTGCCGCTGGCGGTGATGTGGATCATCATGGGCATCGAGCAGCCCTCGCTCAACGGGATTATCGCCCGTCTTCCCCGCGCTGCGGTTCACTTGGCGGCGTTCGAGGTGGCCTTCGGTCTGGCGCTGGTGATCGAGAGTCCGATTCTACAGATGCTGTCGGCAGCCACCGCGCTGGTCCTGGGGAAGCGGTCCTATCGCTCCCTGGCGCGCTTTATGCACGTATGGGCGGTGGCGCTCACGGCACTGCACCTCGTGGCCAGCCGGCCGGTGGTGTTTGCCTGGATCACCGGATCAATTCTGGGCGTACCGGCGGATGTGCGAGGGCCGGCGCAGTCGGTGTTTACGATCCTGATACCTTTTGCGGCGATGGTGGGGTACCGACGGCTGTGGCAAGGTGCGCTGATTCGCGCAGGGAAAACGAAACGCGTTGCGCGTACCATGGTTATCCGCCTCATTGCCACGATTGGGGGGTTGGCCACCGGATTGATGTGGCATCGTGTGTCCCCGGAGACGGCGCTTCCCGGACACGTGGTGGGCGCATTGTCGCTTATGCTAGGCATTGTCGTGGGGGCGGCAGCGGCGTGGTGGTACTTTCGACGCGAGGTGTTGCGTCACCTCGCGGAAGGCCCCGAGGACGTGGTGAAGACGCCACGGCAACTGGTGGCGTTCTATATCCCCCTGTCATTAACTTCCATTATGACGCTCGTGTCACGGCCGGTGCTGGCGTTTGGTATTAGCCGCTCGGTGCAGCCGTTTCTCTCGCTGGCGGCATGGCCGGTGGTGCAGAGCTTGATGTTCCTGTTTACCTCGATCGCGCTCTCCTACCAGGAGGCGGTGGTGGCCAAGATGGGAGAGACGCGGGCCAACGAGGAGGTATTGCGGCGTTTTGGGGTGTTGCTGGGAGGGAGCCTGACGATCATTTTCTTTGTTCTCGGCTATACCGGGGGGTCGGCGATCTGGTTCGATCGGATTGCCGGGCTTTCGCCGGAACTTATTGAATTGGCGCGGCCGGCCATGATGATTCTCGTGCTGATGCCGTTCCTGGTAACCGGCCGATCATACTTCAGTGGAATTCTCGTCTCCCGTGACCGCACCGATCTGTTGGGTATGTCGGTTCTGGCAAACACGGTGGTGCTCCTGGCGCTGGTTACTCTGTTGCCGCGGCTTACCAATATCGCCGGAGCCAGCGTTGCGGCGATCTCGTTCGCCGGTGCCAACGCCGCACAACTGACGGTTCTCATACTTGGTGATGCGCGGGAACGACGGCGGCGACGAGGGCAGGTGGATTCCGCCGCGAGGTAATGGGGCGCGGTTTTGCAGGACGGACCGGTCTGTGGCACCTATTGCGCCAGTGAACGTTTGTGAAAGCGTACAACCATATGAACAACCGCCTCACCAGGGCCGACGTTCTCGATATCGTGGTCGACATCGCACTGGTACCGGATGAAATCTCCGTCCTCAAGGGTGGCATCGCGATTTCCGGCGCGCACGCGGATCGCGCCGCTAATCACCGTGAGAAATTCCTCAGTGTGAGGGAAATGCGGTCCCGATCGAAGCGCTCCCTTCGGTGCAAAGGTCAGAAGATACATTTCCAGGTCTTCCACCAATTGGATCGGTGTTAACACCCGAATGTGCAGGCCCTCTTCGTCGGTGTCCAGTACAGTGATACTATCGCGGCGGGTGAGATGAAACTTACGCACCGGTCCCTCACTGCCTTCCAAGAGTCCGTTGATCTCCACGTTGAGACCTTGGGATATCTTCCATACCGTGGCGACGGTAGGGTTCACCTTTTCCGCTTCAATCTGTGAGAGCATCGCTTTGGAAACGCCGCTCCGTTCCGCCAGCACGTCCAGGGTAAATCCATGTTCTCGCCGGAGGCGCTTGATATTAGCTCCGATGAGCGGGGGGGTTTGTGAGGTATCCATGCATCATCTCCGCGTGTGACAATTCGGTTTTGACAGCCGGTGCCGTCGGCAATACACTATACTGAACATGAAGTTTGATATAGTGTACGGCGTGAGGGTATCGCTGTCAAACATTAGTATACCTCATGGGGAGGGTCGATGAAACGGATATTGATCACCGGTGCCTTAGGTCAGCTCGGGAGCGAGATCGCCGAGGCGCTTCGCACCGACTACGGTGCAGAGGAGGTGGTTTGCACCGATATTCGTCCCGAACCTGAAACGGGCGAGGACCCGGCGGGGCCGTTTTACCAAATGGATGCCCGCGACGGAGCGCGGCTCACCGAGCTCGTTCGGACGCACCGGATCGACACCGTGTACCACCTGGCGGCGCTCCTGTCCGCCACCGCTGAGGCCAAACCGCAAGCGGCGTGGGACCTCAACATGAACGGGCTCATGACCGTTCTCGAAGTTGCGCGGAGTGAAGGGTGTGCAATTTTTACGCCCAGTTCGATCGGCTCCTTTGGACCGTCTACCCCCAAGGACTGGACGCCCCAGGATACGCTGCAGCGGCCAACGTCAATGTACGGCATTACCAAGGTCGCCGGTGAGCTGTTGTGCGACTACTACTTCCATAAGTATGGGGTGGACGCCCGAGGCCTCCGATATCCCGGCCTGATCTCTAACCGGACATTACCCGGCGGCGGAACTACCGACTACGCGGTGGATATCTTTTACGAGGCAGTGCGCACCGGGCGGTACACCAGTTTTCTCAAAGGTGACACCTATTTGGACATGATGTACATGCCGGATGCGGTGCAGGCGGCGATCACGCTTATGGATGCAGACTCGGCGCGTCTACGCCATCGCAACGCCTTTAACGTTACCGCCATGAGCTTCTGTCCTGAAGACCTGGCCGCCTATATTCGCCGGTACATCCCGGCGTTTGAAATCGACTACCACGTGGACCCGGTGCGGCAGGCGATCGCCAACTCATGGCCCAACAATCTAGAAGATTACGCTGCGCGGGTTGAGTGGGGTTGGGAGCCGCGGTACGATTTGGATCGGATGACCCGGGATATGTTGAGTACGCTGTCACAACGGTTGGAGGATGCCCAGTATGTATGGATCGATTCAGAATGACCTGAAACGGAAACTGAGGGAGCTGGAGGAGCAGGGGCTCTACAAGCACGAGCGAGTTCTTACTTCTCCTCAGGACGCCGAGATTACGGTCCGTACTCCGGACGGTGAACACGCCGGGGGGGGTGCGAATCGCGGGGTCATCAACTTTTGTGCCAACAACTATTTGGGCCTGGCCTCGCATCCCGAGCTTCGGGAGGCGGCCAAGGCAGCCGTTGACCGGTGGGGATTTGGGTACGCCTCGGTGCGCTTTATCTGCGGTACCAGTGAGCTGCATCGTACCCTGGAAGAGCGGCTGAGCACCTTTCTGGGCACCGACGACACGATTCTCTACGCCGCGGCGTTTGACGCCAACGGCGGCGTGTTTGAACCGCTCCTGGGACCGGAAGATGCGATCGTCTCCGATGAGCTCAATCACGCCTCAATTATCGACGGGGTACGGCTCTGCAAAGCCGCCCGTTATCGTTATCGCCATGCGGATATGGAAAGCCTCCGAGAACAGTTGGCAGCGGCCCGGGAGGCGGGAGTTCGTCACATTATCATCGCCACGGACGGGGTGTTTTCCATGGATGGTGATATTGCGCCCCTTCCAGACATCGTTGCATTGGCCGAGGAGTATGAGGCGCTGGTTATGGTGGATGACTGTCACGCCACCGGCTACCTGGGAACACGCGGCCGCGGAACGGCGGAATACTTCGGCCTCACCGGGAAGATCGACATCATCACCACCACCTTTGGAAAGGCACTGGGCGGCGCCTCCGGTGGATGCGTCAGTGGACGAAAAGAGATCGTGGAGATGCTGCGGCAACGGTCCCGGCCGTATCTCTTTAGCAATACCTTGGCCCCCGCGATCGCCGGAGCCACGCTGCGAGCGCTGGAACTGGTGGATGAAGAACCACACCGATTACAGCTCCCCCTATCTCACGCGGCTTCGTTCTCCCGCGCGCTCCGGGAGGCGGGACTGGATGTCCTGCCAACAGAAACCGCCATCGTCCCTGTGATGGTGTACGACGAACGCCGGGCGCTGGAGATGGCCGCTCGGTTACTTGAGCGCGGGGTGTACGTGATCGGGTTCGCCTTTCCGGTAGTACCGCGGGGTAAGGCGCGCATTCGCGTGCAGATGTCCGCCGCTCATAGCGAGGAACAGGTGAGAACCGCCGCCGGAGCCTTCGTGGAGGAGGCGCGTGCCATGGGGGTCATCAGCTGAATGGCATCCAGCCACGACCCGTACTCGCTACTGGCGGACTACTACGACAGTGCGTGGTACGAATACAGCGACTATATGGAGCAGCTCCTGATCGATCTGGAGCGAGAAAGTCGTCGCCGGTTCCATCGCGTGTGCGACGCGGCGTGCGGATCCGGCCTCCTTCTGCAGAACCTCAACGACGGCACGAGGCGTCTGTGTGGATACGATCGGTCCCCTCGTATGATCGAACGCGCCCGACTACGTCTCCCGCAGGCCGAACTTGCGGAAAGTGATATTCGGGATGTGCCTCCGTTCCCCGGCCCCTTCGATCTCATCACCTGCGTCTATGATTCGTTGAATTACATATTGGAAACGGATGACCTGCAGCGGTTTTTTCGGATGGTTCGTGGCGTTATTGCCCCGGACGGTGTGCTGGTGGTGGATCTGAACGACCATACGATGTACCGCGATCGGGACGGCGCCGTACAACACCGGCTCATTGGGGGGATCGGTATCCGAGAGCGCTTGTCCTATGATCCTGGTCCGCCCCCGCAGGCGGTGACGCACTTCGAGTTTCCCGATGGAGTGGAGCAGCACCGGCAACGTCCGTGGGAAGCGGAGGAGGTGGAGCGAGTCCTAGTGCGGGAAGGGTGGCAGCTCTTGGATACCATGGATGTGATGGATGACGACGTAGATCACGCCAGCGGTAAAGTGGTGTACATTTCCGTTCCGGTGTGAGAATCGGTTTTGTGCGCGATGCGGGAGTGATACCGGCGACGATGTATAGCCGGACATGGGGCTCGGTAGTAGATTATGAGGACCATGGTCAAGAATACCGCGAAACAGGTAATGCTCGGGTGCGTGTTCGCGCTCGTTACAGTGGGGGCCGTCCATTCCTCCGAACCGGAGAGTGCTCCCGTTCCACTCCCCGGCGCCCGGGAGATTCAGGCGTTGCGCGAGACGTTTCCTCACCGCGTCACTGATATCGGATTTCGCAAAGGCGAATGGGCGCTGCAAATCGACGGCGAGTGGTTCTATTGGGCTCAGGGTCGGCTCCTCCCGGAGCACTCCCGCGAGCGATGGGACGAATTTGTGTCCATTCGGTTCTACAACTACCAGCTCGGCCCATGGCAGGAGCGAGAGATCGATCCCGACCTGGAAGCCCGACTTCGCGAGCGCACCGCGAATCGAAACAACGATGATCGGATCAGGTTCAATAGATTTCTTGATCGCTTGTACCGTATTGAGAATCGAGGAGAGGCGGATCAACGGATGCGCCGAGTTGAGTTTTTGGGGATGAGTACGCGCGTACACACGGATATGGTGGCCGCCCTGGACCGGGTGGAAACGCGGATTAGGAACATCATGATGACTGATCAAGAGGTCCGGGCGTACGTGCGGAACCTCTCAGGCTTGCATGGCTTTAACTGGCGCAATATCGCCGGCACCGCGCGCCGCAGTTATCACGCCTACGGGATGGCGATCGACCTGGTGCCTCGGGTATGGAACGGCCGGTGGGGGTATTGGCGCTGGGCAGCCGACGGCGGTGTCTCCGATTGGTGGAACCTGCAAGCTGAACAGCGATATCATCCTCCGCAACCGGTGATTGACGCATTTGAAGGGGAAGGGTTTATCTGGGGTGGTAAGTGGCTCTTCTTCGATCCGATCCACTTCGAGTACCGTCCGGAGGTGATCATGATGGCGCGGTCACCGAACCGGTTCTAGAATGCTCCCGGGCGCGCTCGGCTTCTCCGGTGCGCGGTAGGGGTACCCAGCCGAGCACTCCTCCTCGGGTCGTGAACGTGGCCGACCCGGGGGGATTCTAGGAGCGACGACTATTTGCCGGAAGCCGCCTGAACCGCGTCGGAAATACGCCGTACAATATCCGAGATCGTTGCGCGCCCATTCTCGGCGGTAGTCTCGGCGTCTGAGTACCGTTCGGCGTCAAGTTCTGATTCCGCTTGAGCAACCACCTCGTCGGCGTCATCCAAGTCGGCCTCAACCGAGGCAATGTCTAAGTCGATACCGGCTACGTCCCGCGCATCCTCCAACGTCGCGCGAGCCTCTTCGAGCGACTCTCGTGCGGCGTCAACCGCCTGCTGCGCGCGATCGCGGGCTGCGGTTTTGGCGGTCTCGGCATCCTCAACCGCTTGCTCAGCGGCGTCGCGGGTCTCGATTGCCAGGGATCGTGCGGAGTCGTATGCTTCGTCGTCTGCCGCAGACTCCATGTCGGAAAGAAGTTGTTGGGCGTCTTCGAGTGATTCTAACGCGAATTGGCGAACGTCTTCGTTTGCTTGCGCTCGCTCAACCGCTTGCCGAGCGGCGGCCATTTCCTCTTCCGGTGGCTCGGCGCATGCGCTGATCACGGCCGCAACAAGTGCAATCACGGCGATATGCACGGTGTTCGAGCGTTTGTGTAGGCTTCTCATGCTTTAATTATCGACGGGAGAGCTCATAGTGACAACCGCGGCGCGTCGGAATACGTAGGAACGTCGCAGAGAACGAACAGGACAGACATGGACGGTCTATCGACACCGTTTGACCTAGTGTATCCTGCTGTCCGTGATTGTGGTCAATTATGCGGCGCGCATACTCACAGGAACGATCGTGGTATTCCTCTTGGCACTGTGTTTTGGTGACGTCTCCTCCCGATGGGACGAGCGCTATCGTGACGCGCTCCAGGGTGCGAGGGACCCTATTCCAGTGGCCCAGGAGATGCTCCTCATATCCGGAGCGATTCCGGTGGAACCGCGGCGAAGTGACGTGCCGGGAGCGATTGAGATCATGTGGACCCTGGTAGAGCTGCGGGCTGAGCGCGCGCTCCTGCCGCAAACGTGGTTGGACGACGACGTGTCGGGGGGAAATACGGTTTCCTATGACGCGGAGCTCTTCTCTCGTATCGAGGAGGAGTTTTCCCGCGTCGATGAGAATATCACGGAGTTCTTTGAGGCGATTCGGATCGGTGCTATTCCGCCGGACGAGGCGGAGCGATTCGTCGAGGTTCTCCGAGAACTGGTGGCGGATAGTAACGCCCGAATTCAGGACGAACTCCGCAGGCGTGGGGAGTCTACCACGTCCCCCGTTGTCGAGATGATCGAGGCGTTTGGGACAGATCGCGTATCTCTGGAGCTCTCTGATATGGGGCTCTCGCTGCCAAGATACCCGTCGGCGGAGGCGTTTGCTATTCCCCCCGGCCGTCCCGAAGATGACCCTGGATTTCGGGAGCTCCCGATTTCTACACTCCACCGGTATATATCCGGGTCCAATCGTCTCATGACTCAGTTGGAGGGGCTTGAAGAGGCGGGGTACTTTGATGAAGTTGACCCGCTGCGGCGCTCCCGCGTCATGCGGGACCACCTGCGGTCGCTTCGCAGGGAGCTGTATGAGGAGCCTACCTACGCGCGAGTCACGGCGTGGCAAGATACCGTGGACCGGTATATTTCCACGGTGGGGGAGATCCTGACCGGCAACACCCAGGAAGCGTTGAACCCCGCCCGAGATGAGTATGAAGAGTTGGTGACGCTCCGCGAGGAGCTCATGGGGGAACTTTCTGGATCCTTTGTGATTCTGGAAGATGTGGCCGCGCCTCCCGCTGGGGAAGCGTCTCAGGTGTTTGAGCGCGCTACGACGGCAAACAGCATACTGGTAGGCGAACATGGACGCGCTCTACGCGGATGGAAGCGCCTCGTGCTCCTCACCGTGGTCGGTCTGGGGATCTCAATCGTGTTGGCACCGTTCCGAAGAGGTGTGGTGGCGGCGTTGGCGCCGGTGGCCTTGGCAATTGCGCCGGCAGTGGGAGCGGTGTTGTTTATTGCGGGGGGGATTTGGGTCGGTCCCACGGCCCTCCTCATGGCAAGTGGCGGCGCTGTCGGATCCGGTATACTCGTGGCGGGGGCCGTGCAACACGCCGCCGAGCGCGCACTTACCGGCCACGGCCGGGACCGGCTACCGGCCCGGTGGACCCGGCGAACACACGCGCGGGGAGGGCTGTCCCGGAGCGACGTTGGTCGTCGGCGGGCGGTGATCGTCGTGGTGGCTCCGGATGTACGGGGGGAAGTGCCTGCCGTCGTGTTGCACTCGTTTCATCGGGCGATTTCTCGGACGATTACCCGGCACGGCGGAATCGTGATCGGTGAGGACGGGCTCCAGGTGTGGGCGGCATTCGGTGCGCGACCGCCGGTGGATGATACCAAGCTCCCCCGGAATATTGGGGTTGCCGTACAGAAGCTGGTCACCGAGGCGCTACCGGTGGGAACGCCGGTTCGCTGTGGCGTTGAACAGGGGGAGGTTCTGTTCTATGTGTCGCCGATAGGTGGATACCGGGCAACTGGGCCGGTGGTACGGGTTGCCCGGAGGTTGTCTCTCCTCGCGCGGAAGCATCACCTACGGGCGGTCTTTGGGATCGACTTCGTGACTGCGTATGGTGAGGAGATGAGTGGAAACACAGCGCGATTTGAAGAACGGGGAACGCTTGCGGTGGCGGCTACCGGCGATCAGCGCGCGTTCTTCACGTTTACGGAAATAGATCGACCATCGCCCTGAGGCGAACGACCTTGCCACCGCCGTTGCCGGAATCGGACCGGTACCGTTCGCCGTCGTTGGAAAACGCTGAGGCGTACTCGCCGGGGAATGGGGCGAATCGTTCTTGGCTCCATGAAAGCTCCGGATCACTGAGGCGGGTGGTCGGCTTCTCAGGGTCAAAATAGATATATGACGCGTGCACACCGCGCTCATCCTGAGGAGCTTCGTCGGTGCTTTGCAAATAGCGGATTACACCCTCCTCACGATCAACCGATTGAATGATCGCCGAGTGGCTTGCGCGCCCTTCATGATCACGAAATAGGATAATGTCGCCGGGCTGTACATTCTGGACGCGATCTTCTACGTGAATGAGCTCCCGGCTGTTGGAATCAAAGAATTGCGTTCCCACGTAGAATGATGGGTCCTTTTCCCCGCGCACTCCCAACGTCCGGGATAACGTCTGTCCCAGATCGAGTCCACGCCGTTCGGCCACGGTGGCCAGGATGTGCCACACAAACCCGGAGCAGTCCATTCCAACTCGGCCGATGCTATACAGGTAGTTGTACACATCGGACTGCTCCACGCCGGTGCCGGACACATATACATATGGCCGATGCGGCAAGCCCCGATACGAGCCGGCTTTCATGCCGGCAAGGTCAAACAGGTCGCGGGATGTTCGCCATGATCTGGAGGGTAGATCGAATATGATCACCTGTTCCCGGCCGGTGCGGAGGGTATCAAGATAGGTCTGAAAGTCGTCGGAGGCGAGAATTGTATCTATCCGCGCCCACAAAACGTGGGGATTCGCTTTGCCGTCTCCGTAGATGATAAGCTCAGTTCCGGAGAGCTCTTGGCGTTCAAAGTTCTGGGCAAACGGCATTCTCAGCGTCATGATTGACCCGTCAATCACGTACGTTCGAAAGGACTGGCGATAGGCGCGCTCGATTTCCGCCTCGATTCCCTCCCCCCAGATCGCCGCGGGATCGGCGAACGCTTCCAGCGACGCATAGGCGGTCTCGGAACCTTCGGCAGGGACGGTCGCGAGCGTTGCCGCTGCTAGAAGTATCACACCGAACGCACACACTGGAAGTTGACGGGACCTGTTGAACATCACCAAGTACATACTACTCTACGCGATGCCGCCGTCACTACCGTCATGGGGGGAAATCTCCGTCATCTGTCGCCCGGATCAACGGTATCACCGCTAAAGGGAGTGTTTTCTCCACATGCTGAATCCCCACGGGAGGATCCTGGACGACGCGGAGGACGCCGCCGTCATGAATACCGACGCCCCTCGATATCGGCGCGTCCGTGCAATACGTGGTCGAGCGCACGCACACACCCCAGACCGAGGTCCAAACGCTTCAACAGACGGTCCACCGCTTCCGCCTGAAGTGAGGCCCCCGCACAGGACTCTGGTTTCCAAATATCAGGGTGATATACTCAGCTTCAAGGCAACAGAATTTGATGCCGAAATTGAAAAGAGATATATTTCGGCAAGAAATTAAAAAATGTTGGAGTGCGATATGAAAAATCAGGTACGGCGTGCTCAGGCGCTGGCGATAACTCTCCTCGTTACGTTCATAGGAGCGTGTACCGCCCCGTTTGCGCCCTCCGGTGGCGTGTCAGATATTCTTGGCGATCTTGGAGGACTGCGTTTCTCCCGATTGGACGGTGAGTTCTCTTCCGGGGAGCCGGTATTCTCAGCGCAAACCGCTCTGCCTCGTATCAACTACGATGAGATCACCTTCCTGCGAATCAGCCTCAGTGAGGGCCCCGCGGGCAGCGACCCGCAACAAACCGTGGTCCCGGACGTTACGTTCACCGCGGAAGGTGCCCTGGATCCCCCGATAGAGATCGAAGACATCATTCCCGGGGAGTGGACGCTTACCGTGGAAGCGTTCAACGCGGACCCCGATTCGGACGGCGCCGGGGTGATCCTACAGGGAAGCTCGGTCATCACCGTTACGGCCGGCGCGTTTGCGGAGGTCGACGGAGTGTCGGTACAACCGGTAGACAACGGGGACAGCGGGGCGTGGGAGTTCACGGCCACCTGGCCCGAGGAGACGGATCCCGACTATCCCCTCACCGATGTCGTAGA
>JBMCMH010000038.1:0-20110 GCA_048614515.1 Alkalispirochaeta sp.
CGCGTCATGCTGCGGCGCGTCGCTGGAATCACCGGCAGCCTCGTGGTCCCGCTTGGCACTGGTGTAGTCCCAGTACGCCCGCCCCGCCTCAACCAGGCGCTCCGCGTGCTCCCGGTACAGCTCCAGCCGCTGTGACTGCACGTAGGGGCCGTACGCTCCGCCGACGGCGGGACTCTCATCAGCGGTGATCCCGAGCCACTCGAACGTGTCGTAGATGTCCTGCAGCGCCCGGGGGTCAAACCGCGTCTGGTCGGTATCCTCCACGCGGAGCACAAACGCGCCTCCCTGCGAACGGGCGAAGAAATAGTTAAACAGCGCCGTTCGTACGCCGCCGATGTGCTGCATGCCCGTGGGTGATGGGGCGTATCGTACTCTCACTGGTGTATCCATGGTTGGCTCGGAATTATATAGACCTCTCCGGGGCCGCTGCAAGCACGCTACCGCTGGCGGTAGTAACTGAGAAAATCACCAATATCGTGCATCGCGCGGCGCAAGTCCTCTCGATCGGGAAGAAAGACGATTCGAAAGTGATCCGGAGCCTTCCAGTTGAAACCCGTTCCCTGTACCAGCAGGATCTTTTTCTCCACCAGCAGGTCATAGACGAATTGCTGGTCATCCGTGATGTTAAAGCGCTTCGTATCGATTTTGGGGAACAAATAGAGCGCTCCTTTCGGTTTCACGGCGCTGAGCCCGGGAATGTCGTTAATGAGCTCCCAGGCGACGTCCCGCTGCTCTCGTAGTCGTCCGCCGGGAAGCACGAGGTCGTTAATGCTTTGATATCCCCCCAACGCCGCCTGAATGGCGAATTGCGCCGGTGCATTGGCACAGAGCCGCATGTTGGAGAGCATGTCCAGCCCTTCCCGGTAGTCGGTGATCTGCGAGAGCCGGCCGCTCAGTACCATCCACCCTGCGCGGAACCCGGCGGCGCGGTATGCTTTGGACAGCCCGTTAAAGGTGAGGCAGGGGATTTCTCGACAGTAGGTGGCAACCGATACATGTTCGGCATCGTCGTACAGAATCTTGTCGTAGATCTCATCAGCCAATACCAGCAGACCGTGCTCCACCGCAACTTCATGGATCGCCTCGATAATCTCCCGGGAATACACGGCGCCGGTGGGGTTGTTTGGATTGATCACCACCACCGCCCGCGTCCGATCAGTGATTTTGGAGCGAATATCGTCAAGGTCGGGATTCCAATCGGACTGTTCGTCGCACACGTAATGGACCGGTTTTCCACCGGAGAGATGCACGGCGGCGGTCCACAACGGATAGTCCGGACTGGGAATCAGCACTTCATCCCCGTTGTTGAGCAGCGCCTGCATCGCCATGACGATGAGTTCGCTCACGCCGTTTCCGATGTAGATATCCTCGGTTTGCACATCAAGGAGTCCCCGCGCCTGGTAGTGTTGCATAACCGCTTTCCGGGCGGCAAAGATGCCTTTGCTGTCCACGTATCCCTGCGCCTCGCGCAGATTAACGATCACGTCGTGCAGGAGCTCATCCGGAGCATCGAATCCGAAGGGGGCCGGGTTTCCAATGTTGAGCTTCATGACGCGGAAGCCCTCTTCCTCCAGGCGCGTCGCCTCTTGGAGTACGGGACCGCGAATGTCATAGCACACATCGGCGAGCTTATTCGACTTTTGAAAGGTCGGTATCGAATCCACCTGTTCCTCCCTTGTGCATATCCATGTGATGGTATGGCTGGAATGGGTATCGGGTTACTCCGCCGCGCCGGCGGATTGATCGGTGTACAGCCACGCTTCCACATCCTGAAGGAGCTTGCTCAGCACCAGTACGTGGAGGTCGCCTCGGGCCTTTTCTACCTTCTTGTTCCATTCAGCGCGGCTCATTGCGGTGCGGATCGCGGATCGCGTTCGGTCGGAGAGGGCCACGGCGTCCGGGGACTCGTCTCCGTAGGCGCTCAGGAGGTAGGCGCTCACCGCGGAAATGACGCCGGGCTTCACCCGATTACACAACTCTTCGAGGATGGTCCGCGCCTCAGAGAGATCTTTCTTGAGCATACACGCGAAGGCGTAGTTCCACCGGATCCAATCCCGGTCCTCACCGCGACCGGTATCCAAAAACTCTCCGTAATACCGCGCCATCTCCTCACCATCATTGGAGAGTAGATGGGGAATACCGAAGATCAGCGCATTGCGCCGGACTACTGCATATCGCGTGTCCCGCAGGTGATCCTCGAGCTGCTGCACTTTCTCGGACTGGGAGGTGACTACATACGCGTTTACCAGGAGTCGTATATTCCCGGTAGAATACCGGTGTTTGTGATACACGCGATGTTCCATAACCGAGATAACCGCATCCCAATCTTCCGCTTCCAACGCTGAAAAGAGCCGACGGTTGGAAATGAAATAGGTATTGAGGACGACCAGGACGATCACGAAGATCGCCGCCAGGTACCAGTTACTGGTCCAAAAGACGCGGGCATAGTCCCAACCGAGGAAAAACGCGGGCATAAAGAATACGAACAGAAAAGAAAACGCCACGAGAACGTTGAAGATTATGAAGATTGCCTTAAGTTTCACCACGATTTTCCGTTATACTGAACAGCGGCAGTCTAATATGAGGGCAATACAGGGTCAATGGTGAGCACACAATGAACAAGATCGCAACGACGCAGCTGACCGACGGAGTCTATATTTCTCGCGAGACCTTTCTCGATGAGAAATTTATCCTGTTGTCTCCGGAGATTCCGGTTGATCAAGCACTCATTGAGCGCCTCCGGCGCTGGAGCTTTAATCACCTCATGACCGATGGTGAGATCACCGATGAGCCTGTGGCCACCGGTTCGTCCCTGTCTTCCGGCGATGAAGCACCGCTTGCCGCAATAGACCAGGGCCGGCGTGATGCGCGAGAGATGAAGGCCGCTCACAAGCAGTATGAGGATGTTCTTCAGTTTACGGAGCAGCTCTTCGGCAATTATCTGCAGAACGGGATATTGCCGATTCAACCGATTCAAACGCGCATAAAGGATCTGATCGATAAGATCCGGGAGCAGAAACAATACCTCCTGCGGATTCCCGAGCTTAATCCCGGCTCAACCAATTATCTCGTTGATCATGCGGTAAAGACGGCGCTGGTGGGAATGGCCACCGGCAACGCAATGAAGATGCCGCCGCACCGGCTGATCGACATTGGAACGATCGCGCTGCTGCACGAGATCGGCATGCTGCGGTTGCCCAGCCAGCTCTACATGACCGACCAACCGTTACAAGAAAAGGAAAAAAAGGCGATCTCCACGGCCCCGGTACTGGGATTTAAGATTCTGCGCCAGCTCAACTATCCGATGCAAATCTGTTTGGGAGTCTTGGAATGTCGGGAGAATGTCGACGGGTCCGGCTACCCCCGGGGGATTACCGGTGAAAAGCTGTCGTTATACGCCAAGATCATCAACCCTGCCAGTACGTTTGCGGCAATGGCGTCCCCGCGACCATACCGACCTGCGATCGATGGTCATACGATTATGAAGACGTTGCTCACGGGGCAGAACCGGCACTATGAAAAAGACATTCTCCAGGGAATGGTAGCGGTGTTTTCTCTGTTCCCGTACGGAACGTTTGTGCAGTTGGCATCCGGGCATCGCGCGATGGTAATCGATGTGGTTGCCGGAAAAGCGCGGCAGCCGTTGGTACGGGTTCTCACCGACACCAAGGGCACGGTAGTTTCCGAGCAGGCCGTGATGGATACCGACACCGAGCAGTATGCCGTGACCAATGTGCTCACGGCGGAAGAAGCAAAACGACTCAAAAACTCACTCTAGCGCGAATCCTCGAGAGGAGCTTTCCGTGCGCACTATCAACGTAACCGTGTGTGATCAACCGTCGGTGCAGCTATCCGCCGGGATTTCTGTGTTGGAGGCGCTCCGTCCATGTCTCGAGGCAACTGCCCTCCCCACCGTAATGGCGGCGTTTGTCAACAACGAGGTCCGGGCGCTGAGCTATCGGCTCAACATCAATGCCGCCATACAACCGGTGTATATCACCTCTGAGCAGGGACAGCGCGTGTATCGCCGGAGTTTGTGCTACGCCTTGGCGATCGCCGCGGACCGGGCACTTCCGCAGGAGCGTCTGCTCATCGGACATTCCTTGGGCAATGCGTACTATTACTCCCTCGACGGAACGGTCGCCACGGAGGAAGCACTGGACCTGCTTCGACAGGAACTCGTTGCCCTCATTCAGGAGGACCTCTCCATCCGGCGAGGAGTGGCCTCATACGAGGATGCGCTCCAGTACTTTAACGACCACAAGATGCAGGACGCCGCCCTGCTTGTGGAACGTCACAATTACAGTGAGGTACCGGTCTATCGCTGCGGTGAGTTTATGGATCTGTCTCATGGTCCGCTTGCACCCCGGACAGGATTGTTATCAACCTGGCGCATTGAACGGTACGGCGATGGGTTTCTACTCGTCTTCGCCACGAAGGAAGATCCGTACCAAGTGAATCCCGGTTCCCGAAGCACAACGCTCTTTCAGATCTACACTGAGTACAAGCAGTGGGGTCGGGTGCTTGGCATTTCGTCCGTAGGTGAGCTCAACCGTCTCACCGAACGCGGTACGATCCGGGATGTGGTGCGTGTGGCCGAAGCGCTTCACGATAAGAGGATTGCCAACATCGCCGACACGATCTCGGCTGCCGGAGACGATGAGAAAGTTATTCTTATTGCCGGGCCCTCATCATCAGGGAAGACCACATTTACCAAGAAGCTCGCCGTACAGCTACAAGTTGTGGGCTACACACCCATGGTGATCTCTCTGGATGACTATTTCGTTCCCCGCGAGCAAACCCCGACAGATGCGGACGGCAACTATGATTTTGAGAACATTCAGGCGATCGACATCAAATTGCTCAACGACCACCTGGTCCAGCTCTTTCAGGGACAAGAGGTAGAGCTCCCCTCATTCAATTTCAAGACTGGTACGCGAGAGTATCGCGGCAAACGGATCCAGATCCCTCCGCGGGGGGTGTTGCTCATGGAGGGAATTCATGGTCTCAACGAGCGTCTCACTCCGCGAATTCCGCGCAGCCGAAAGTTCACGATCTATGTCTCCGCCTTGACGCAGCTCAACTTGGACGACCACAACCGAATCAGTACCACGGACAATCGCCTCCTGCGTCGAATGGTCCGCGATCACCAGTTTCGCGGGCACAGTGCTCTGGACACCTTGACGATGTGGCCCTCGGTCCGGCGAGGGGAAAACGCCAATATCTTTCCGTTTCAAGATTCGGCGGATGCCGCCTTCAATACCGCCCTTGACTACGAGCTGGGAGTCCTTCGGAATCATGCCGAGCCGCTCCTGCGGCAAGTAAAACCGCACCACGCGCTGTACCATGAGGCGGTGCGGTTGCAGACGTTTCTGCGCAATTTCACCGTAATCCCGGAGAAACTGGTCCCCCAGGAGTCGATTCTGAGAGAGTTTATTGGGGACAGTGGGTTTCACTACTGAGAAGAACCCTGGGCGGAGGGTTACGGTGTAGTTCCGGCTCCCAGCGCCGCCCCCCGCCGGAGCATCTCGTCCCCGTCAAAGGCGCGCCATGACTGCGGAATCCGCGTGCCGGACCGGTACTCCTCCAACTCCGACAGAAAGTCGCTGCGAGGTATCTCCACCGCTCCAAATCGGGCAAGGTTGTCCGTGTACGATTGGCAATCGATCAAGGGAACCTCCAGCGAGTCCATGAGCCCCACCAACCCCACCAACGCGAATTTGCTCCCGTTGGACACCTCAGAGAACATCGATTCTCCGGCGAAGATCGATCCCACGGTTACTCCATAGAGCCCTCCCACCAACGATCCGTGTCGCCACACCTCCACCGAGTGCGTGTATCCCAACCGGTGCAGCTCAATATACGCACGCTCCATCTCGTCGGTGATCCACGTGCCCTCGCCGTCGGCTTCCAATCGAATCGTCCGACAGCGGTGGATCACCTGCTCAAAGGCGCGGTCAAACGTGACCGTAACGTCCGCCGACCGGAGCGACCGGCGCAAGCGCGATCCGACGTGAAACTCCGAGGTGTACAACACGAACCGGGGATCCGGCGAGAACCATACGATGGGGGACTCCTCGTACCATGGAAAGATACCTTGCTCGTAGGCGGAAAGCACAATCCCCGGAGATAGGTTTCCTCCCTGTGCTACGATGCCCCACGGGTTGGCACGCTCCGGCTCGGGAAATCGAATTCGCTCAGTGTGATCAAAGTACTCCACGGCACCCGATTACGCGTCGGCCGGTTCCTTCTGCGGCCTAATTACGATCTGGTTGTCTTTCACGTCCGCCACGGCGATTCCTCCGTCGGCCAGCTCGCCAAAGAGCACCGCATCTACAAAGTACTCCTTGAGCTCACTCTCCACCGTACGGGCGATATTTCGCGCACCAAACTCCGGCGAATACCCGCTCCGCGCCAGCCAGGCGATCGCCTCCTCCGTGGCTTCCAGTCGCACTCCGCGCTCGGCGAGTTGCTCGTTGAAAATCAAGATCTCCTTGCGGACGATATCCTTTACGATCTCGTCGTCGAGTCGACCAAACAACACAATCTTGTCGATTCGGTTGCGAAACTCCGGAGAAAAGGTGTCCTCCACCGCATCGTTTACCGCTGCCTCCGTGACGTTTCGTTCGCCGAAGCCGATCAGCGGCTTCCCGATATCGCGAGCACCGGCGTTAGAGGTCATAATCAGAATCACATTGCGAAAATCTGCCTTCTTCCCGGCGTTATCAGTGAGCGTGGCGTAGTCCATCACCTGCAGCAAGATATTGAAAATGTCCCGATGCGCCTTCTCGATCTCATCCAGGAGCACCACCGAATGCGGTGTTTTGCGGATCGCATCGGTCAAAAGGCCGCCCTCTTCATATCCCACGTATCCCGGCGGGCTTCCGATCAACCGAGAAACGGTGTGTTTCTCCTGATACTCACTCATGTCATAGCGGTGGAGTGCGACGCCGAGGTGTTCCGCCAGTTGTCGGGCCAGCTCCGTCTTGCCGACCCCCGTGGGACCAACGAAGAGAAAGCTCGCCACCGGCTTATCGTGGTTGCGAAATCCGGCGCGAGAACGTTTCACCGCCGCGGTTACCGCTTCAACCGCCGACTCCTGTCCAAAAATCTGTTCCTTGAGTCGAGCGGAGAGGTGCTGAAGGTGCGCCTTCTCATCAGTACTCACGCTCTTCACCGGAATCTTGGCAATTTTGGAGACGACCATCTCGATCTCCGCCTCATCGATGGTGACCACCTCGGCGGACTGCGCCAGGAGCGAGGCGTCATCTGCCGGTGCCTCAGTTTCAGCCGCTCCTGGGGTCGGGCCGAGCGCCGCGGCGCTCTTCGCCTCCTCCTCATCGGGAGACTCCGAAGACTCTTGATCGGGGCGTTTGAAGTGCTTCATTCGCATGTACGCCCCGGCCTCATCGAGGACATCGATCGCTTTGTCGGGAAGGAATCGTTCGTTGATATACTGCGCTGAAAGCCGCACCGCCGCCTCCAGGGCAGCCTCGGTATAGTGGACGTTGTGGTGCTCCTCGTAACGGCTCTGCAGTCCTTTGAGAATCAAGACGGTCTCTTCATGGGTGGGCTCTTCAATGTCAACTCTCTGAAACCGCCTGGCCAGTGCGCGATCCCGTTCAAAGAACCGCTTGTATTCGCCAAAGGTCGTGGATCCGATACAGCGAATCCGTCCCGCCGCCAGGGCCGGTTTGAGCATGTTGCTGGCATCCATGGCGCCACCGGACACCGCCCCCGCCCCGACGATCGTATGAATCTCGTCGATGAAAAGAATCACGTTGGGTTCTTTCTCGAGCTCTTTCATGATCGCCTTCATCCGCTCTTCAAAGTCGCCCCGATAGCGGGTACCGGCGATCATTGCGCCCATGTCCAATGCGTACAACTTGTGATCTTTGAGCACATCAGGGACGGAACCGTCGGCGATGCGCTCGGCCAGGCCGTGGGCGATAGCGGTCTTACCCACGCCCGGTTCCCCGATGAGAATAGGGTTGTTCTTCATGCGTCGACACAGAACTTGAATCGTTCGCTCCAGCACGTCCTCACGACCGATCAACGGTTCGAGTCGGCCGGTTCGTGACTCCGCCACCAGCTCCGTGGTGAATTGGTCCAACGCACGCTTCCGTTTCTTCTTACGTCCGCGTCCGACGTCTTCCTCATCGGCATCCACCTGCTCATCCGGTTCATCATCTTCCTCCGGCGTGAACTGGTCATCTTCGTCACCAGAGTACGACTCCGAGTCGGGCGTCGCCTCCTCGTCACCACGAGACGGGAGTCCGTGACTGATTACTTCAAGAAGACTTACGCGCTCCAGTCCTTCTCGTCGGAGATAGAAACTGCTGTGAGAGTTGGCCTCATCAAGAATCGAGACCAGGATATCCCCGATCTCAACAAACTCCTTGCTCGAAGCCTCAGTGTGGAACACCGCGCGCTCAATGACGCTCTGAAATCCCAAGGACTGACTGGGATCTTCATCTTCATCTACCGTAGGAATTTCCTCGGCAAGATATTCTTCCAGCGCATCCCGGATACTGTCCGCGTCAATGTCACACGCTTCAAGCACATCGCGGGGATAATCAAAATAGAGCGCCGCGTATAAAATGTGTTCAGGAGTGAGAAACTCGTGATGCCGCTGCTTGGCTTCCTGGTATGCGGCGCTGAGCAGCGCTTGTAGTTCTCGATCAATATGCATGATTAGGGGGCCTCCTCAAGGGTACACTTCAATGGATACCCGTGCCGTTTTGCCATCTGTCGGGTCTGTTCAACCTTGGTCGCGCCGATATCGTATGGATACAGCCCCACCAATCCTCGACCCTTTTTGTGGACGCTCATCATTATTCCGTGAGCTTCCACGGGAGATTTGCGGTAGATCTTCTTTAACACCTCTACGACAAACTCCATCGTGGTGTAGTCGTCATTATGTAATACCACCTGGTACTTCTTGGGTTCCTGTACCTTGGGTCGTGTTTTGGGCTTGAGCTGTTCCGTTCCACCGGGAATCGTTGGATCACTCATACGTGTAGAATGTATTTCAATTGGAAGCAAACGTCACGGGGATGACGGCCCGAAGAATCCAAGTTCGTCTCGCCCGCTCCGTACAAACAGCCGAGCCTCCACGGACATCTCGAAATACCGCCGTCCAAAGTCGGGATCCTGCCGCGCATCAAACACGATCCAGTATCGGCCCACCGGTCGTTGGCGCATCGTGTCGATCAGCGGTGCAAGACCTTCCGGCTCAAAGAGATACCGGAAAGTTCCGCCGGTGTGCTCCACCAAATAATCCAGTTCCTCATCAGGCGATCGTTGTTCCGTAAGCACCATATGAAATTGGATCCCGTTATTTGCAAGAAACGCCGCCGTTTCTTCTACACCGTATTCGTTAAAACTCCCGTCGGCTACGCGTCCATCGCCAAACATCACTAGGTCCCGACGCAGATCCCCGTCCAGCATGGGCGTAGCTGCAGCACGAATCGACCGATCCAAGCGAATTCGGTCTCGTTCGAAAAGGTTCTCCCCGGTCCCCGCGGCTTCACGCACCGTTTGGCGAATGCGCTCCTCCGAAGCGTCTCCGGAGATGATCTCGCGCGGTTCTTCGCCGGCAAGATAGAATCGAACGCGATCCGAAGATCGGACGGCCGTCGCCAGACGGGCGGTGGCATCCCCCATATCCGCAGCATATTCCTCATCTTCTCCCGGCTGCAGGAGAACCGAGACGTCCAGGGCGCGCACGCTCTGCCCCGTGGCGTCTACGGTAATATCTTGCTCGGGAACGCCGTCTTCCGAAACAATAAAATTCTCTTCCGTGAGGCCCACCAACGGATTGCCTTCCCGGTCGTGCACCGCAACTTGAAGCGCCACTCGCGGAAACTCGCGGCTTACGATGCGCTCGATGTGCACGTCCAGACCGCTGTAGAGCGCCCCTTCCGGTTCAAAGATAATGAGTTCATCAGAATCAAAGTCCGTCACCACCACACGACCGTTGGCATCACGCGCAGCCGACGTCACCCGGCTGCGCTCTGCATCCCCAATGCGAGATTCAACGGTCTCCGTATCGGGGTCAAACAGAAGTACCTCGTCTCCAGTTGAGATAAGTAGATACTGGTCGTCAAACCACGACAAATCCTCAACTACTGCTCCATTGATACTGTTTTCGGCGGAATCATCTAAAGAGAGGGGCAAATCAATACGTTGCAAATGGTTTCCGCTCTCATCGAAGCGGTGGAGCGCTACTCCCTCATCATCGGCATCGGCCACGTACAAAATCTGATCGCGCACGGCAATGCCGGTGGGATGCTGCAATCCCGTGAAGAAGCTGGAGGGCGTGCCGATCGTCTGCAAAAACTCTCCGTCGGTGGTAAACTTGCTTACGCGGCGATTACCCCACTCGGTGACGTAGACGAACTCACCGCCATCGATAGTGATGAACTGGGGACCCAACAGCCGGCCTTCTCCCAGTCCGGTCCCGCCGAACATGAGCTCCTTGCCGAATCCGTCTCCCAAAACTGCCACTCGATCTGCACCGTATTCGGTGACAAAGAGCTGCCCGTCGTGATACGCGACGTCGAACGGCCGACTCAGTCCCGAGAGGCCACCACCGATCCGTTCACGAACTCGCCCATTGGGCGTGATCCGGAGAATCTCCTCGGTACCCAAGGAGACCACAAACACGTCACCGCGATCGTCAACATCTACCCCGGCGGGACGTTGAAACAGGCGACGCTCTCCGCGCCGTCCCTCTATCAACTGAGACCGGGCGAGCGTCAGATCCCGTTCCGAAAACGGCATAACTCCTTGGCGGTATCGCAACGTCTCCAGTCTGGATAGCAAGTATGCCCCCGCCCCGCCTTCCTCCGCGACGATCTCCCACTCCGCGAGTGCGGCATCTTCCAGACCGGTCCGAAAGTATGCGCGCCCCAGCCATTCTCGAACGGCAAGGTTTTCCGGTGTAAATGAGAGAGCCCGCGTAAACGCGACGATCGCGTCGTTGAAGCGAGCCGCATGGTAAACTTGAACGCCAAACCGAAACTCCTCGCGGGCGTTGGCATCGTCCAGATCGATCGGCTGAGACCAGAGCGCGGCACCCCCGGCGGCCAGCGCCAAGAAGATTATCAGGGCCGGACGACGGACCGTGCGGAGACTCGTAGTCCTCATACCTGCACTCCCGCTTCCCGCAAGAGCTCCTTGTAATGATCAACGATTTCGGCCCGCCCATGAGACAACCGCACCGCCCGCTCGTAGAGCTCTTTGGAACGCTGCAGGTGACCCTGTCGTCGATATACCAAGGCGAGGGAATCGAGATAGGCAGGATTCTGCGGGAATCGCTCTACCGCCCGTTGGCAGTAGCGTTCCGCAATTTCTATCTGAACGCCGTTTTCCGCGAGAATAAATCCTAAGGAGTTGAGCGCGTTGGCGTTGTGCGGGTCAATTTTGAGCGCCTTCTCCAAGTTTGCAATCGCTGGGGCCGTCTTCCCCTGCGCGTGCACCGCGTACGCCAGAGCGGCGTAGACCTTGGCCGACTCATATCCATCTTCCAACAGCCGGTTCAATTCAAACTCCGCCAAGCGGTGACGCCCGGTTACTGCATAGATGTAGCCCATGATCATGCGGCTCTGATAAATGTGGAGAAAGCCGATATCGGAGTTGACTACCTGCTCGAGATAGAGCAGCGCCTCATCATACTGGCCCAAATGCGTATAGCATAATCCCAGATAGTAGCTGAGCGTGGACTGTTCCTCCTCGTCAACTTCAGCCGCCAATAGGGCGTCGAGCGCTTCCTGGTACTTTTTCTGCCGGTATAACCGGATGCCTTCTTTCATGGCTCCCGAACAAACGACATGCTGCGGTACTTGGCCTCTACAGCGTGGTTTACCGGATTCAACATGACCGGACTCACCGAAACCAGTCCATGTTCCACCGCGTGCCAATCGGTACCGGCTTCGATCGTCGCTTCCGCCGGTTTCCCATCTACAAAATAATACGTTCCTCCCCGAGGAGGTTCAAACGGAAGCAGAGAGTCATCATACCGCCGCATCGCCGGCGTCGTAATCGCCGTACCCCGGGGCTCCGCGAGATTCGGCGCATTCACGTTGATAAAGTGATCCTCGTTCCAGAGTCCCAGCAACTCATCCAGGTGTGTTATGAGAAAGCGCGCCACCGGCGCAAAGTGAAAGGGAGCATGAAAACTGTTGAGCGACACCGCAATGCCGGGAATAGAGCGGTACGCCGCCTGCCTGGCCGCCGCACACGTCCCGGAATAGACGATGTCGGAACCCAGGTTTGGTCCGATGTTGATACCTGATATGACCACTTCCGGCTCTGCAGGAATCGCTCCCCGGGTCGCGAGAATGACACAGTCCGCGGGGGTTCCGCTGCTGGCGTACTTCCGTTCTTCGACCCGCGTACACCGGATCGGTTCCGAGATAGTAATGCTATTGGAATACCCGCTTCGCTCCCCATCGGGCGCCAAAATCCAGACGTCGTGGACGCGGGAAAACTCCTCGTACAACGCCGCTAAGCCGGGGCTGTAAATTCCATCATCGTTGGTCAGGAGAATAGTCACATCGAGACTGTAGCACCGGCGATACGGCCTGTCAAAGCCCGACCAATTCACGGTAGACTGCCGCCGATGAACGTAGCGCTTGTCCTGGCCTCGGCCGTGTTATTGCCGATCGCCCTTCCCAACGAGTTTCTTCCCTGGGGTGCCACGCTACCGGGTTTGGTGGCGTTGGTACCGGCATTTCTTGCGGTATACCGGACCCCCTCACGAAAGATCGCCTCGCGGCTCGGGCTGATATTTGGGGTCGTGAGCACGGCGATCGGTAACTACTGGCTCGCATTCTTTGGTGAGTTCTCGATCTGGACGATCGGCGGCACGATCGTTGGATACGCCGGATACAACTATATTCTCTTTGGCGTTCTGCACGTTCTGGCCCATACCCACCGGACACCCGGTTTACCCGTGGGAGCTCATCGCTGGACGATGCGACCGCTGATGATAGCGGTGGCCTGGACCGGCTATGAGTATCTAAAGTCGGTGGGCTTCTTGGGCTATCCCTGGGGATTGATCGCCTACCCCATGGCCAAAGGAAACCTGCCTGCCCAAATTGCTGAACTGGCCGGCGTATGGGGACTTTCATTCTTGGGGGCCTACGTCAACTCTGCGCTTGCCGAGGCGGTGACCCGCGCGCCGCGCTCCCTGCGTGACCCGGCCGTGCACCATCTTGGCGCAGTGGCGTTACTGGGGATCGTGGTCGTGGGGTTTGGTAGCTGGCAGCGACCGACGGTAGTTCCGACGGAAACGAGGTCGATGCTCCTGGTACAGCAGAACGTAGATAGTTGGGCGCCGGGACGTTTCCCGGTAGCCCTCAACCGGGCGCAGGAGCTTACTCTATCCGCGCTTGAGGAGACGTCCGCCCGACAGGAGATCGACGCCGTAGTTTGGAGCGAAACGGCACTTCGGCGTCCGTATTCCCGCGACGATTCATTCTTTGCCACCGAGCCTCCCCACCTGCCCTTTCGCCGGTTTCTCCAGCGTTTGGAGGTTCCGCTGGTAACGGGCGCTCCCATGCCACAGGGCACCACCGGAGACGCCACCAACAGCGCCCTCATCATTGCCCCCGACGGCGATGTTCTCGGAGAATATGGAAAACGACAGCTGGTTCCGTTTGCAGAGTCGATTCCGTTCTGGCACGTTCCGGCGGTACAAGAGTTCTTTCGAGAACGCATCGGTATTTACGGCACGTGGGTTCCCGGTGACCATAGTGACCCCCTGCCGCTTCCGTTACGTGATGGACGCACCCTCATGGTTGGAACGCCCATCTGCTTCGAAGACGGCTTTGGGTGGGTCCCCCGGGAAATGGTGAATAACGGCGCGGAACTGCTCATCAATCTGACCAATAACTCTTGGAGCCGTCAGAACTCTGCCCAAACCCAACACTTTGCCGCCGCCCGGCTGCGCAGTATTGAACTCCGCACCACTCTGGTCCGCGGAACCAATAGCGGCCTTTCCACCGTGGTTGATGCGGCGGGCTATCATCACGATAGTCTTCCCATGTTTGAGGGAGTTGCTGAGGTGGTCTCCGTTCCACTCTATCCCCACCGCTGGACGCTGTATCGCGCGTGGGGTGATTGGTTGGGAATCGCCGCAGCGCTGGTCACGGCGGGGATGGTGGTTCGTGCCTGGTGGTACCGCCGGCATCTCCCCCTCGCGTGATCCCTTCTTGCGCCACGCCTTCCCCGGAGATCGACGATGAACCAAAAAAAGACCACCGTGGCGTACGGTGGTCTGATTCATCAACGGCTCGACTCAGCCCTTAATGTTGTACTTGCGGCGGAACCGCTCCACCCGACCGGCAGTATCAACAAGTTTCTGCTTACCGGTATAAAACGGGTGCGAGGCACTCGAGATCTCCACATCAAACACGGGATACTCGTTGCCGTCTTCATACTTCACCGTTTCTTTTGTCTCGACGGTGCTACGAGTCAAAAACATCGTGCCGCTGGCCGTATCACGAAATACGACCGGACGATAATTGGGATGGATATTCTCTCTCATCTTACACTCAGCCTCCACACTCTCATTTCAGCCTCAATCGGCACCGCTCGTGTTCATCGATTGCAGGAAGTCCGCATTATTCTTGGCTTTCTTCATCCTGTCAAGGATCAGTTCAAGCACTTCCACGTCATCCATGGGGTTCACCACTTTGCGCAATACCCACATCTTTCTCAGCTCTTCATCGGTCAGGAGTAAGTCCTCACGACGCGTTCCAGATTTCTTGATATTGATCGCGGGATATATTCGCCGGTCGGACAAGCGACGATCCAGGATGATTTCCATATTACCGGTGCCCTTAAACTCTTCAAAAATCACTTCATCCATACGGCTTCCCGTCTCGATAAGCGCCGTGGCGACCACCGTAAGACTTCCCCCGTCTTCGATATTTCGCGCAGCGCCGAAGAAACGTTTTGGCTTGTGGAGCGCGTTGGAATCAACACCTCCCGACAGGATTTTGCCTGACGTGGGTACCGTCTGGTTATACGCGCGAGCCAAGCGGGTGATCGAGTCCAGCAAAATCACCACATCCTTTTTGTGTTCTACCAGTCGGCGGCTCTTCTCCAGTACCATCTCGGCAACCTGCACATGGCGTTGCGCTTGCTCATCAAAGGTTGATGCCACAACCTCAGCTTTCACGTTGCGCTCCATATCGGTCACCTCTTCCGGGCGTTCGTCAATGAGCAACACGATGAGATACACTTCCGGATGATTCTCGGTAATCGCATTCGCGATCTTCTGCAGAATCACCGTTTTACCGGTCCGCGGTGGTGACACGATCAATCCCCGCTGTCCTTTGCCGATGGGGCAGAACAGATTGATCATGCGGGTCGCCGGATCCCCACTCTTCGTCTCCATATCGAGGCGCTCGTCGGGATACAGTGGCGTCAGGTTATCAAAGGGAATCCGCGTTTGCGCGACGGAGGGGTGATCAAAGTTGACGCTTTCCACGCGGAGCATCGCAAAGAACCGCTCTCCCTCTTTGGGCGGACGAATCTGCCCGTAGACGGTATCTCCCGTTTTGAGATTGAACAATCGGATCTGAGACGGCGATATGTAGATATCATCAGGACCGGACAGATATGAGTTCTGCGGACTCCGAAGGAACCCATAGCCGTCCGGGAGGATTTCCAAAGATCCGTAGGCGTAGATCGTGCCGTTGCGCTCGGTATGGGCCTTGAGCACCGCAAAGATCACTTCCTGCTTCTTAAGGGACAAGAGGTTTTCCGCAGCAATTCCCATATCAGCGGCAAACTCTCGGAGATGCTTCATATTCATCACCGTGAGCTCGTTGATACTGAGGCTCTTGTCGTCTTTTAGGTGTGAGAAATCGGTGGAAATCGCCTGCTGCCCGCTCGGCGGCCGACCGTCGCTGCCGTCATCGACTTGCCCACGACGCTCAGCCATTTCTGCGGTTACCGTCGGGGGAAGACCGTCGCCGCCGGCTCCGTTTCCACCCTTCTCGCCGCCATTCTCTCCATCTTTCACCAGGGCTACACGGACTCGCTTTTTTTTCGCCGGCCGCCGATTGGACGATCGCGCTTTATTGCCGCCGTTGCCGTTCTTCTTCTCATTGTTTGTGCTGGACGCATTGTCCGAGCTTTGTTGTTCACGGTTGTCTGACATGGATTTCTCCAACCTATATAGGTATCCTACGGCGTGATACGCGAATCCGGTTGAACTCGCAAAGCCTATAAAATATTACCGGGTTGAGGGTAGTGCAGGTTTCTAAGTTTAGGTGGTTGCCCACGCTCTGTCAAGCGAATCCGCTCAACTGCTACCGATACACGTTCCCTTACACATTACTCTTTCACCTGATCGCGATTGTCAATCATCGGAATCGCCTGCCGCCGAAGTTCATCCAACGGGGCGGAAAACACATCCAGGGACTCGCTATTCCTGAGCATCTCGCATCGGCCTTCAAACACCACGCCATCGGCGATGCGCACCCGACCGGCGCGGACGTTCCCATAGACGACGCATCCCGGCAACATCTCCACCTCGTCTTGCGCTTCAATATTGCCGTGTACCGTGCCGCCGATAATTATGCGTTGCGCGGAGACATCCGCCCGTACGTGAGCGCCGTCCTGAATGTACAGGAAACCTTGCGCGTCGATAGTCCCTTCGTATTCACCACGAACCGTTACGGATCCCTTGAAACGCAACGTTCCAGAGAAACGGGTTCCCGTTCCGAGGCGGCTGTCGGTCTGGTCAATCGAGCGCGGATCTATGTGATATGCCATCCGGCACCAATACTCCTGATTACTTGCTGGTCATCACAAACACCCCGTCCCAGTCCTCCGGAGGCGGAGTCTCAACGTAATGCTTGCAGCGAGCCAGGTAGATTTTTGAGGGGCCATCGTTGGGATCGATTTTGAGCGCCTGAGCAAAATACTTCTGAGCCTCTTCAAATTGCATCAGCTTATACAGCTTTCTTCCGCGGGCAAAAAGGTCCAGAACGCGTTTCTTCTCTTCGCTGATCATCCCTTCCCTCCGTGGACGTCATGGAGTGACGCCGCCGCATGTTTGCGGAATTTGCTTTCCAGATCCTCCAGGGAGAGTTCTTTGGACTTGAGCTCATCCCCCTGGGTCTGCAACTCCTGTACTTCCTCTTCGAGTCCTTCCAACGTTGCCAACGTTTCCGAGGTTTCCGACATAATTCGCTGTACGAGTGCTTGGACGGCAGCCTCATCACTGGGATCCAGGCTCTCCGCCATGTCCCGCAATTCGGTGATCGGCGCCTTAATGTGGCGGGTGAAGTAAATCAGCGAACTATTGAGTGATTCGGTCAACGCCAGCCGGCGTTCCCGACGAACGACCTGCCGTGAGAGTTCTCGTTGTCGGAGAACGGCCTGGATCCGGGCCAAAACCTCCGAAAAATTGAACGGCTTGGTGATGTAGTCTTCTATTCCGAGCTCAAACCCTTCAACCTTGTCCTCCACATCATCCATTGCGGAGAACATGATAATCGCCGTGTCGCGGACGTCCAGGTAGTCTTCGTGTTGTTTAACCAGCCGCGTGATCTCCCAACCGGTCTTCCCGGGAAGGATGTTATCCAGGAGCACGACATCGGGACGCGTCTCCACTATCTGATCCAGGGCTGTGTCTCCGTCACCGGCGGTGGTTACATCGTAGCCTAACCGCGACAACATGACGTGGAAGAACTCTACATTGATGTGTTCGTCGTCAACCACCAGTATTCTTGGTGCTGCTTGTGACATACTCTATTGTCCTATGGTCCTGTTTGCTTTGTCAATTCACGAGCCCCGGCGACGCGTAATCCTTCGAACGGTGCCCAAGAGCAGGCTTGCCCCGGCACTGATCACAAAGACGATCGCCAACCAATCACCCCAGGCGGTGTATACCGTTGAGGCCTCAGTATACACGGGAACGTCACCGGCCAGGTAGCCCTCTTGAAACGGTGGATAGAGGTCCAGGAGTGCGCCGTTTGGGTCGATCATCGTTGTCATACCACCATTGGTACTACGGACGACGCTTCGCCGGTTCTCAACGGCCCGAAACACCGCCATACCCATGTGCTGCATCGCGGAGGGCTCAGAGTACGACCATAGATCGTTGGTCAGATTTACGATAACCTCCGCTCCTTCGCGAACGAACCCCCGTGACAGGTAACCGAACGTATCTTCAAAACAGATCGGTGTCGAGAATTTTACTCCGTTGAGCTCAAATACGGACCACTCGCTCCCTTCTTCCCAGAAATTCGTGTTGTTTTCAACTAACAGCTGGTGAAGCCATGGAAGCTGATCTTCATAGGGGAAGTGCTCGGTAAACGGCACCAAATGGAGCTTGCGATACGTTCCCTGCAGCACTCCACCGGCCTCAAACGTGAGCACCGCGTTGTAGTCTACCCGTCGAAGTTCTCCGTCCGCTCCACGTCGCAGTTGACCGTCGCTATTACCGATGACAAACGGAACTTCCTGGCGCTCAAGATACTCCATGAGTTCCTGAACCAAGGCGTATCGTTTCTGATCGGTGCGATACCGCGTATGATAGTTAATGGACGGAACAAACGACGTCTCCGACCAGATCACGGCGTCGGGATCCGCCTCCTGGAGGGCGCGATCACTCTCTCTGATCAACACCTCCAGGCTCCGCTCATACGCCCGAAAGCCCCCTATCCAGGGGTCGATGTTTTGCTGCACTAAAGCAAGCCGCCACGTGGGGGACCGGCTATAATCCACCGTAGCAAACGCACCGTACACCACCGCCGCCGTTATCAGTACCGCGTACCCCACCAGTTCCGGCAGGCGCCACGTCAACACCGCCTTGAGCCGACGCCACGACGCGAACACCTGGATCTGATGGTCGTTGATAATCTGCCCAATGAGAAAGGAAGGAAGGATCACCAGAAACGAGATGATCCATACCCCACCGATGTCGGCAGCCTGTATCAGAGCCGGCGCAGGAAACAGGGCGTATCCCATGATTCCGTAGGAGTACCCGAGATATGCTTGGGTCCGGAACCACTCATACGCCATCCAGACACATATTTGAACGAGAAATGCCCACCGGCCGAACAATCCGTCCGCCAGGCGGAGCATCGGAAACACGACAAAAAAATAGCCGGCATAGATCACCGGCACAATAAAGATCGCGAGCGGATGGAATGTAGCGAGCCAGTAGTTAAAGAGCGCGTAGGCGGTAAAGCCGTACAGCGCCCCATAGAACGGCGTGGCCCACCACGGCATTCTCCGGATCGCCACGACCACCGGAATCAGCGCCACAAACGCAACGGGGTACGCGCCAAACCGGAACACCACGTTGGGAAATGACACCCAAAACAGCACCGCCCCCAGCAACAATAGTCCTACAGTTTGAATCTGCCGGACAATGCGAGGACGAACCGGTGCGAAGGACGCAGCTACCATAGTGTTACATACATGCTGTTCAGCGCGTCATTTGCGCAACGACCAGCTGGCTTCTTTGAGCTCTTTGCCGGGACGAAATACTACCACGCCATGATTCTGTACGGTGACATGCTCCCCCGTCTTGGGATTGCGCGCGTGCTGTCTCCCCTTGCGGGTGCGTATTTCAAAGGTACCAAAGCCGCGGAATTCGACGGCTTTGTCGGTCAAGAGCGCTGACTTTACCTCGCCGAAGAAGGAATCAATGATAGTGTGGATATCCTTTTTGCTCACATCCACCTCTTCCGAAATGCGCTCAACGATTTCCGCTTTGGTGAGCTTTGAATCCGGCACTGTTCCCCCGCGTTGAGTCAGCTCTGAATGCCGTTGACTTTGTGAGCCATCCGCGATTTCTTGCGTGCCGCCGTGTTCTGGTGGTACACGCCCTTCCGCGCGGCTGAATCGATCAGGGCAGTGTACGCCCGAAACTCCGTATCAGCCGTGGCCCGGTCTTGTGACGAGACCGCATTGAGCACGCGCTTGGCGCTGGTGCGGATCTCACTTCTTACAGATTTGTTTTTGATGCGCCGCTTTTCGCTCTGGCGATATCGCTTAGCGGCAGAACCCTTGACTACCAAAGAATTTATCCTCCTGCTGTGATGTCAATAACAGACGCAGACGGTAGCAGATTACC
>JBMCMH010000039.1:0-20050 GCA_048614515.1 Alkalispirochaeta sp.
GCCCCAGGAGCCGGGCGGCCCCAGCCGGCTACCGTGTTACAACAGCTCCGCCGCCAGTTCCGCCAGCCGGCTCCGCTCGCTCCGCGACATCAGTACGTGCCCGAAGATCGATTGTCCCTTAAACGCCTCCACCAGATAGGTGAGTCCGTTGGAGTTGGCGTCCAGATAGGGGCTGTCGATCTGGAAGGGATCGCCGGTGAGCACCACCTTGGCGTCGGCGCCGGCGCGGGAAACGATCGTCTTCACCTCGTGGGGAGAGAGGTTCTGCGCCTCGTCAATGATGATGAACTGGCTCGGCAGGGATCGCCCACGGATGTAGCTGAGCGCCTCGAGCTCGATCGTGTTGTTGGCGACGAGTTGTTCCGGCGTCTTCACGTTTTGTTTGTGGTAAACGCTCATGATGAACTCCAGGTTGTCAAAGAGGGGTCGCATCCAATGGGAGAGCTTTTCGTCTTTGGCACCCGGCAGATAGCCGATATCCTTTCCCATGGGGATCACGGGACGGCTCACCAGCACCCGCTTGTAGGTCTTGTCCTCCATGGTCTGCTTGAGCCCGGCCGCCAGCGCCAGGAGCGTCTTCCCGGTACCGGCCTTGCCTACCAGCGATACCAGTTCGATCTCCGGATTGCAGAGCAAATCCAGAGCGATCCGCTGTTCATCGTTCAAGGGACGGATACCCGCCACCGCCGGCAGCTTGTGGTCCACATACTCCAGGAGAGTTCGTCCTTTGACGAAACGACCGATGATTTCATCCTCATGGTCGCGGTCGCGGAGCAACAGGTAGTGGTTGGGAGGCAGATCCTCCTGCCACTCCAGGAGACCGGAATCCCGCAGCTGCGCGTACGACTCCGGGCGGACGTCGATCGCGGAGAACCCGGTATACAGCTTGGTGATATCAACCTTCTGTTTCTCGTAGTCCACCGCCTTGATTCCCAGGGCCGTTGCCTTGACGCGGGCATTGATATCCTTGCTCACGAAGAACACCTGCCCGCCCTCCTGCTGGACCTGCCAGGCGGTGAGAATAATCTTGTTGTCCGCTTTGTCCTCAAAGAAATCGTTGGGAATCTTCGTCGGTTGCGATGCCACCACCTTGAGGATGATGCCGTCGTCCATGCGCACGCCCTCAGCGAGGTTGCCCTTCTGGCCGGCGGTGTCCAGAAACCTGATCGCCCGCCGGGCGTTGCGTCCCCGTTCGTCGGAGAACGTCTTCAGCCTGTCCAGCTCCTCCAGAACCCACATGGGCAGCACCACCACGCACCCTTTAAAGCTGAGAATCGCGTCCGGTCGGTGGATGAGCACATTGGTGTCGATAATGAACGTCTTTTCCGGCATCTGAGCCTCCCTGATGGCAGCTTAGCTTGGAGGGGTACTCGCCCTCATACTGAGTGTAATGGCTGCGGATGTGTTTTTCATAAGCGGTTAAAATTTTTGTGCATTTGGTGTACACCTATGGGAATGCCTCAACCGCTGATCGTCCAAGGCGACAACACAATTCTCCTCGATGTCCACGATACCGACGCCGATCGCGCCCGTTCGGCGATCGCTCCGTTTACAGAACTCGAGAAGTCACCGGAGCACTTTCACACCTATCGGATTACGCCGCTGTCGGTGTGGAACGCGGCCTCCGCCGGACTTACCGCCGATCAGGTGGTGGCCGCACTCAACGAACACAGCCGCTTTCCCGTACCACGGCACGTACAGGACAACATCGCAGAGCTTATCAGCCGCTACGGCAAGCTCAGGCTCGAGGCCGGCGATGACGAGTACAAACTCTTATTGGTCGTCCCCGACAGCGATATCCGCGCCGAATTACAGTCGCGCCCGGGCATCGCCAAATATCTCGGCCCCCACGAGGACCCTGAGACGTTTACGATCAATCTGGTGGACCGCGGCAGCGTAAAGCTCGAGCTGATACGGATCGGCTATCCCGTGGACGACCGCGCTCCGCTCAATCGCGGCGAGGACATATCCTTCGGCCTCCGGGAAACTACGCTCAGCGGAAAACCGTTTCATCTCCGGGACTACCAAATAGAGGCGGCGGAAACGTTCTACGGCGACGGCATGCCGGGAGCCGGGTACGGCGCGGTGGTGCTGCCCTGTGGCGCAGGAAAAACGGTAGTGGGCATGGCCGCTATGGACCTGCTCCAGACCAGCACGCTGATTCTCACCACCAATGTAGCTGCGGTGCACCAGTGGATCGACGAACTGATCGACAAGACGGTCCTGACGGAAGCGGACATCGGCGAGTATACCGGCCACCGGAAAGAGGTGAAGCCGGTCACCGTCGCTACCTATCAGATTCTAGTGTGGCGGGCGGACCGGGAAAGCCCCTTCCCCCACTTCGACCTGTTTCGCAAACACCAATGGGGGCTCATCATCTACGACGAGGTCCACCTGCTGCCGGCCCCGATCTTTCGCGTGACCGCCGAGATTCAGGCGATTCGCCGATTGGGCCTTACCGCAACCTTGATTCGGGAGGACGGCCGGGAGGAAGATGTATTCTCACTGGTGGGCCCCAAGCGCTATGACGTGCCCTGGAAGGAACTGGAACAGAAGGGCTGGATCGCTGAGGCGGCATGCTACGAAATTCGGCTGGACATGCCGCGATCCCTGCGCACTGAGTACGCCGTGGCGGACAAGCGCGCCAAATTTCGGATCGCCAGCGAGAATCCGAACAAGGTTGAGGCGGTGGCGCAGATCGTAGAGAACCACCGGGAAGACGCGATCTTGGTAATTGGCCAGTACCTGGACCAACTCAAGGAACTCTCCGAGCGCCTGGAAGCGCCCATCATTACCGGCAAGACCCCCAACGCCAAACGGGAAGAGATTTATGCCGCGTTTCGCGCCGGGGAGCTGCGCGTCATCGTCGTGAGCAAGGTGGCCAACTTCGCGATCGACCTGCCCGATGCCTCCGTAGCGATTCAGGTATCCGGCAGCTTTGGCTCGCGTCAGGAAGAAGCTCAGCGCCTGGGCCGAATCCTTCGTCCCAAGAAGGGCCAACGGCACAACAGCTTCTTCTACACGCTCGTCTCCAACCAAACGGTGGAGGAGCAATTTGCCGCCAACCGGCAGAAGTTCCTTACGGAGCAGGGCTACGCCTACCACATCGAACACTGGGAGGGCGCGTGATGCCTAATTCCGACCGTCTCATTCAGTATTTTCTGGAACTCACCGACGAATCGTTCTTTTCGCTGTATCGCAACTACCGCGGACCGATCCAGACGCCCTACAACAAGCACGATCTTATTACCGAGCTCCGCGATTTCCTTGCCCGGCCGGACACACTGGAGCGGATCACCCGGGTCCTCGATGCCACCGACCGTATCGTATTGTCGGCGGTGGATCTGTTGGATTCACCGGACGAGCACACGCTGCAGCGCTTCCTCGACGGAGAGCTGGAGCCGTCAGCCTTGCGCGACCGGATTCTCAATCTTAAAGACAGGCTTCTACTTATCGCAGGAACCGGTCCCGGAACGCTCCAGCTCAATCCTGTGGCGGCGGATCGCCTTCGCGCCGCTGGGTTGGGGGCCCACACGCTGGTGGCGGGAACCACGATCCCCGCCCACGATGGGATGGAGGCCACCGGTCCCCCATGGCTCACGATACCGTTCGTAACCGCGCTCTACTCGTTTCTCCGCGACACCGGCGATCTGTTCACGCGCACCGGGTCAATTCGCAAACGGGCGTCCAACGGACTGGAGGCACAATTTGGAACGCTTCTTTCAAATGAGGTTGGGGCGGTGCGGCTTCGGACCGCTGTGGGCGCCCTGGAGACGCTTGGACTCGCCCGCCGAGAGGGCGAACGGGTCCACCTGAGGCCGGAAAGTTGGGAAGAGCTCGGCACCGTACCGGATCGCTGGATTCAGGCGCTTCTGTGGGGAGCGGTTCTCACGAGCTCGGTGGAGCGGGCGTTCGAGTACGCCGAGTTGCTGCTGGAGTTCAGCGAGGCGGTGGCTGCCGATCGGGAGTTTACGCTGGGCGAGTTGGTTCGGCTGATGCAGCTTACCGGAAACGGAATGGCGCTCCCCATCGATCGGGATACTGTGTTTCGGCTGGTAGAAATCGGCGTGCTGGTTGCGCGGGAGGATGAAAACGATCCGCAGTCTCCTCGCTTCCAGCTCAACCCATCGGTACCTACCATCACCTCCAGCGAGTACTCCGGCAGCGGAGAGATCCGCGTCCAGGCCAATATGGAGATATCCCTCCCGCCGGGCGTCACCTACGCCCACGCGCTCACGGTCGCGCAGATCGGAGAATTGATCCGCTACGACGTGGTGCCCAGTTTTCGCCTCTCCGACTCGTCGATCGCGGCGGCGCGGCGAGACGGCATCGACCGTCCCCTGGAACAACTCCGGGAGATCGTGGGTGAGCTGCCGCAAAACGTCCGATTCCTGATTGAACGCTGGCAGGAACGCGCCGGGGCAGTGCGCCTGCTCCGCGGTCTACTTCTTATCGCCGGTGCGGAAGAAGCGACTATTCTCCAGGGGTCGCAGGAGTTTGTGGAGCTCCTGCGGGAGGAAGCGGCGCCCGGAGTGTTTCTGATGAAGGATGAACCTCGGCAGGTGGAGCGGCTGTTGGGCAAACTCGAGTTGGGCACCGCCACCATGGTAGAGGGCCAACGTCCGGTAGATGTCGATATCCCTGAATACGATCGTCTGTTTCGGCGATATCAACAGCCCGCGATCACCAGAGGTCGTAGGGAGTTGACCGGCGCCACTCCGCAACGGGATTCCGCCGACGCGGCAGAGAGCAGCGGGGAGACCAACGCGAATACCGCGGAAGATCTGATGCGCAGCCTGAAGGAAACGCTCCACCGGCAGGACCTTCCCGAGGACATTCGGCAGGAACTAGAGCTGCGCATCGAGCGCAAGCTCATTCTATTCCCCGAGCAGATCCGGAGAGACGTGATTCCGCAGTACGGAACGGAGGCGCGGGGGCTGGACTACCTCGGCAAGATTCGCCTCATCGAGCAGGCGATCGCCAACGGAGATATGCTGGAGATCGTTACGCGAGCTGCTTCGGGGGCGCCGCAGCGGGTGCTGGTACAGCCGCGGGAAGTGGTGGAACGGGGCTCCGACTTGATGCTCCGCGCACGGCAAGAACCGGACCACCAGGCGATCCGTATTCGCATCCGCCGAATATCCTTGGTACGCCGCCTCAGCGGTACTCTCTTGCGTCGATCAGGTCATTCCTGAACACGACGAAAGAGCTGATTCTGCAACTCCGCCTGCACCGTGAACATCCGCTCGCCGTTCAGGGTGGTACATCCCGCTGCTGCCGCCCGGCGCAGTAATTCCGTTTCCGCCGGCGTGTAGATCACATCATAGACGATCTCGGTTCCCGCAAAGGTATAGCCGTCACAGGGATCGCCCGCGACGGAATGGCTCATTCCCACCGGGGTAGTTTGAACAATGAGATCCAATGAGCCCGCCGGCAGGCCGCGCAGCTCGGAGAGCGGGTGAGTCGCAGCCGGGTCCAATCCGAGGCCGGCTGCCAGGTCCAGCGCGCGCTGTTCCGTCCGGTTGTACACCTCCACCTGCCACCCGTGCGCGCGCAGCCCCACCACCGCCGCCCGGGCGGCACCGCCGGCGCCGATCACCGCCGCCCGCCGTCCATCACCCGCTCCGGCGAGTTCCGTGAGTGGCGCCATGAGCCCCTGCACGTCGGTGTTGTCGGCCCACCAGCGCCCCTGGGCGTCGCGGACGAGCGTGTTGGCCGCGCCCACCGCGCGCGCCTCGTCGGAGGCGCCGCCGCGCCCCTCCTCCAGGGCAGCCCGGAGCGCCGCCGCTTTGTGCGGCACCGTTATCGATGCCCCGGCGATCGGCAGCGCCTCGGCAAACTCCAGAAACGCCTCAAAGGTGTCCGCCCGAACCGGCACGTACAGGGCGGATACGCCCTCCTCTTGAAACCGTCGATTATGGTAGTCCGGCGACTTGGAATGCGCGATGGGGGAGCCCACCACGGCAAAGATCGGACGCTGGTCGTTCACCGTTCCCACCCGGTAGGTGTGGGCCAGCGCTTCCGGCGCAATCTGGCCGGCGGCGGCGGTGAGGCCGGCCGGATCGGACGCATACGTCCACCCGGACCCGAAATGCCACGGAGCCACCCGCGAGGGAAGCCCGTATTCTCCCATTGCGATCCATACGGCGGTGCGTCCCGGCATGCGCCGCTGAAACTCCCGTGCCGCCAGCAAGAGATCGGTTGTATCCACGAGCGTGTTGCACTCAATCGCCAGCTTCGGAATCTCCCGCGATCCGGTGGCCAGACGCGCCATCAACTGCGCAATTTCTTCACGACTGGACACCGCGCCGTGAAACGATCTAACCACTTGTCCGCCGGATGCCTCGAGACGGCGTCCAAGCTGGATCCAGTCCGGTTGGATGCCGCGATCCAACTCCAGATCAATGTATTCCGGCTGGAGCGCACTGACGAGGCGGGAAAAGAGGAAGAGCCGCTGTCCATCATCACCTTCCCACGCACCGTGATCCCGTTGACGCCGAATGGTAAGAATACCCGGCACATCTCCCCGATATCGCGTCCACCACTCACGAATCGCCTCCACAGAGCGCTCCGCCGGACGCAATAGATCAACGCGGAGTTCCACCATGGACACCCATTGCCGATTTCGCTGCAGTTGTCCGGTCCATTCATCCAGGGTAGAACCGGTAAGGCACAAACAGATCATAGCACTCCTCGCGCCACAGTATGGCCGATCGCCGGGAGACGTGGCTACCAAAAAAAACCCGGCCTCCGACGGGGTGTCGGAGATCCGGGATCACTCTCAAACGGTTCTATGTTCCCCGCCACCGGGGGAGCCCCCTGCATGCAGGACGCTGACCACCGGCGTCGGTCGCCGGGTATGCGCTACCGCTGGTAGAGCTTTCGGGCGGTATAGTGCGTGTGCAGGTACTGGTGCGATTTCTCACCAAGCGGCTCGCCCAAGAACTTCTCGTAGATCGCCTTGATCTGCGGGTTGTCGTGACTGCAGCGGGCAACCGATTGCTCGTCATCGGTGTATAGTCCGGCGATTCGCTTTCTGCGAACCTCATCGGTAGCTCCGTACGGCTGACCACCGCCGCCGATGCATCCCCCGCGACACGCCATGATTTCGATGAAGTGCCAGGGCGGATCCTCTCCCGCTTCTTCAGCGGCCTTGATCCGGTTCATCACCTCCGCGGCGTTCCCCATCTGGTGTGCTACCGCCACCCGAACCTCGGCACCTTCAATATCGACCACGGCTTCCTTGACGCCTTCCAGACCGCGCACCGGCTCAAACTCCACTCGAGCCATGTTCCGACCCGTGACGAAGTTGTACGCACTGCGAACCGCCGCCTCCATGACGCCACCGGTGGCTCCGAAGATCGTTCCCGCTCCGGAGTAAATCCCTAAGGCAGGGTCCGCCTCTTCGTCTTCCAGTTGGGTGAAATCAATTCCCGCGCTCTTGATCATCCGCGCCAGTTCCCGCGTGGTGAGTACCACGTCCACATCCCTCTGGCCGGTGGAGTACATATGCTCATCACGGGTGATTTCGTATTTCTTTGATGTACAGGGCATGATCGACACGTGGAAGATATCTTCCGGTTTCTTCTCGATCTGCTCCGCGTAGTAGCTCTTTACCATAGCGCCCATCATCATCTGAGGACTCTTGGCGGTGGAGAAGTTGGGAATCATCTCGGGGTAGTACTTCTCCATGTAGTCCACCCAACTGGGGCAGCAGGTGGTGATCATGGGGATCTTGCCCTCGCCCTTGGCAAAGCGCTTCACAAACTCACTGGCCTCTTCCATGATCGTCAGGTCGGCGGCAAAGTTCGTGTCAAAGACCGCATCAAACCCGAGACGCCGGAGCGCGGCGTAGAGCTTGCCGGTGGAGATTTCCCCAGGTTCGTAACCAAACGCCTCGCCCAGGGAAACGCGTACCGCCGGCGCCACTTGCACCACGCTGGTCTGCTTGCCGTTACGGAGCGTGCGAATCACCTCCCGGGTCTGGTCCTTCTCATAGATCGCCCCCACCGGGCAGTGCGCCGAGCACTGTCCGCACTTAATGCAGGGCGTCTCGTTGAGCGCAATATCACCGGCGGGCTTCATTTGGGTATCATCACCACGGCCGATAAACTCCAGCGCCCACACGTTCTGCATGTGCTGACACACGTTTACGCAGCGACCGCATTTTACGCATTTCTCCGGATCCAACACGATGGACGGCGTGGAGTCGTCTTTTTCGATCTCCGGCACGTTCATCTCAAAGGGGATCTCTCGGATGCCAAACTCCGCCGCCAACCGTTGTAGCTCACAGTTCTGATTACGTGGGCAGGTGAGGCAGCTGTTGGGGTGCGTGGACAGGATCATTTCGATTACCGTCTTGCGCACCTGGTGCAGTTCCGAGTCGTGGGTAATCACCTTCATGCCTGGCTGCACCGTGGTGGCACAAGCGCGCATCATTTTTGGTGATCCTTCTATTTTTGTCACGCAGATTCCGCACGCCGCCCATGCCGGTAGATCCGGATGGTAACAGAGGGCGGGAATCTTGACGTTGGCTTCCTGGGCGGCGTGAAAGATGCTCGTCCCCTCCGGAACGCTTACCTCAATACCGTTAATCTCGCAGCTTATATTCTTCATAAGTCCTCTCTCCTCGTTACCGACGTACCACGGCGCCAAACTTGCACGCCTCATAGCACTCACCGCACTTGATACATCCGGACTGATCTATTTCATGCACCTGTTTTCGCTCACCACTGATCACGTTCACCGGGCATCGCCGCGCGCAGAGCGTACATCCGATGCACTTGTCGGGCAGAATGAAGTACTGCACCAGGTCTTTACAGACCCCGGCGGGGCACTGTTGTTCGGTGATGTGAGACTCGATCTCCTCCCGGAAATACCGGATCACCGACAAGGCCGGATTTGGGGCGGTCTGGCCCAATCCGCACAAGGACGCTCGTTGCATGGCAAGGCCGATCTCGGCGATCTGATCGAGATGTTCCGGCTTGCCCTGACCTTTTGATATCTTGTCGAGAATCGTATGCAGCTTGCGGCCACCCACACGGCAGGGGGCGCATTTTCCGCAGGACTCCTCAACGGTAAACTCCAGGTAGAATTTGGCCACGTCCAGCATACAATCGTCTTCATCCATGACGATCATTCCGCCGGAACCCATAATCGACCCTAGTTCCTGCAAGTGTTCAAAATCGATGGGAACATCGATATAGTCTGCGGTAATAACCCCACCGGACGGACCACCGGTCTGTACCGCCTTAAACGCTTTGCCGTCGGGGATTCCTCCCCCGACGTTGTAGACGATATCGCGCAGCGGCGTGCCCATGGGCACTTCCACCAGACCCGAGTTCCGAATCTTCCCAGTGAGGGCAAAGACCTTGGTGCCTTTGCTGGGACCGTTGCCGATCTTGGCAAACCAGTCGCCTCCTTTGGTGATGATCACCGGGATATTGGCCCACGTTTCAACGTTATTTATGACGGTGGGCTTGTCCCACAGACCTTTTACTGCCGGGAACGGGGGACGAGGGCGCGGCATACCACGCTCACCTTCTATCGATGCGAGGAGTGCGGTCTCTTCACCACAGACAAACGCTCCCGCTCCCAGGCGAATCTCAACACTAAAAGAAAAGTCGGTACCGAGAATATTGGTGCCCAACAGCCCCATCTCGGTGGCGTCTTCAATCGCCTTCTGCAAGCGACGGATCGCCAACGGGTACTCCGCGCGAATGTAGATATAGCCGGTGTCGGCGCCCACCGTGTATCCGGCGATCGCCATCGCCTCCAGCACGTTATGGGGGTCACCCTCCAGAATACTCCGGTCCATATAGGCGCCGGGGTCCCCTTCATCCGCGTTGCAGACAACGTACTTCTGTCCGCCCTCAACTTGCTTGGTAAACAGCCACTTCTTATGGGTGGGAAAGCCCGCTCCCCCGCGTCCCCGCAGGCCCGACTTCTCGAGCTCGGCGATGACATCGTCGCCGCTCATTTCAGTCAGCACTTTCTCGAGCGCGGCGTATCCGTCTCGGGCGATGTACTCCTCAATACTCTCGGGATTGATGAAGCCACAGTTTCTCAGAACGACGCGCACCTGCTTCTGGTAAAAGCTGATGTCGTCGATCTTGGCGTTCGCTTTGGCGTCTTCTTCCCGGTAGAGCAACCGGTCCACGGGACGCCCTTTGACGACGTGCTCGGCCACCAACTCTTTGGCATCCTCCGGACTCACCTCGACGTAAAACGCCTCGTCCGGCAAGATTTTTACGATCGGTCCCTTCTCACAGAACCCGAAACATCCCGTCTTTACAACCTGCACATCTTGTCGGGCACCGGCCGCATCCAACTCATCCAGGAGGTTGCAGTAGATGTCATCCGCTTTGCTGGACATGCACGCCGTGCCGCCGCAGACCAGAATATACTGATTATATGCCATGTCACTCTCCCTGCTTTCCGTCTTCCACGATGTCCGCCGCGGGACGATCAAAGATGTGCTCGTTCACGAGCTCTTTTCCCATGATGTGCCGGCGGACGATTGTTCGCGCCACTTCCGGATTCACCGTTCCGTAGATTACGCGAGGCATGTCGGGAACGCGCACTTCCACCGTGGGCTCGGCGTGCTCGAGGCCCATGCCCCCTACCTGTCGCACTGCAACGTTGGTCAGCCCCTGGGATTCCAACTCCTCCACAAACGCCTTGAGGGTGTCCTTGGCGCCGGCGGCGATCCCACTGGTTCCCATACTGACGATGATGTCAGCAGTCTTGTTATCGGGAGAACGCATCTCCATGTTCTGTCGCTTGGACTCGCGCAGCTTTCTCAAATCGTCCAATGTCATCTTAGCCATCACTCAACCTCCATATCACGTAGGCTCTCTTCTTGAGCCGCCAGGTATTCCCACAACAGCGTCTGCGACCCCACCGTGTCGATCTCTCCCAGAGCGTCTATCAGTTCACTCCGGGTGAGTTCGTAGTGGGCGTCACCATACCGACGCTGAATCACCATTTCATAATCGCCGGAGTAGCAGAGCGCTTGCTGGAAAACGGTCGGCAGTTCCCCCAGGGGGGGAAGATCAACATGATCCCCGGGAACCGCGAGCGACAGCTCCGTCCCAACGCCGGGGCTGCTTTCCAGGGAAAACGTACCTCCGGTGGCATCTACCATTTGCCGAAGAAACGGGATGCCCAACCCCACCGCCCGGCGGGGATGCTTCACACCATCTGTGTAAAACGGATCCTGCGCTCGCTCGAGCGTCTCCGCATCCATGCCGGTGCCGTTGTCCGCGACCGTGATGCGCATCTCACCATTCGTTTCCGCCAGGTGAACCGCAATTCGGGTCGCCTCCGCCTCAACGGAGTTCTGAATCACATCCAGAAGGTAGTCTCCTACCGTGTAATGCAGCTCACTACTCCTCGCGGTGCTTGGCGATAATCTCCGGCAGACCGCCCTTCTTGAGCTTGCCGTAGACCTCGTCATTTACCATCACCACCGGCGCCAGTCCGCAACATCCCACGCAGCGCACCGATTCCACCGAGAACATCTTGTCGTCTGTGGTTTGGTTAACACCGACTCCAATGAGATTCTCAATCTCGTCAATGAGGTCCTGGCCGCCCTTGAGATAGCAGGCGGTTCCCATACATACCTGGAGCTTGTTTTTGCCCGGCTTCTCGAGCTTGAAATAGTGATAGAAAGTGATCACGCCGTAGATCTTGGCCAGGGGAACATCCATCACCCGGGCGAGTTCCAGAGCTTCCGCCCGCGGGATGTAGCCGTAGATCTGCTGCATTTTGTGCAGCACCATGATCAGATTGCCCGGTTTCTCGCGCCACTCTTCAACAAAGGATAAAAGTTCTTCCGGCAGTTTCACTGCCTCTGGTGCCTCGGTAGCCATGACGGAACTCCTGTTATCTGTGGATTTCTTATGGAAATTGTACTCGATACTCACTTTGATAACAAGCCAGTTACAATAAAAATATTTATTTCACATTAAAACTGACCGTGAAATTCTGTTGCCTGGGGTAGGCAACCCAGGCCCACTTTTGATAGTTTATGTGATTGAGGGTGCAAATATATGGAAACTAAAATCAACCGCGGGATAGTATTACGATTAGCGAAGTACTTACGGGTGCTTCATAAGCTAAAAAGCCTTGGTTTTGTGAAAGTTTTCTCGAACAACTTGGGCGATGCCATCGGAGTAACACCCGCAGTTGTACGAAAGGACTTTTCCACGATAAATATTCCCGGGAATAAGCGCGGTGGCTACAATATCGATGTAATCGTCGAGGAAATTGAGAAAGTTCTCGGCAAGGAAGAACGTCAACGAGTGGTGGTAATCGGGTGCGGAAAGATCGGCCAGGCTCTCATGACGTACCCGGAGTTTGGCCGGGAGGGCATTGAGGTTGTCGCCGGATTCGATGTAGACCCTGAGGTAATCCACCCCAGCGCCGATATCCCTATCCTCCCTATGGAAGAGTTTGCGGAGTTTGTTGGTCGGCGCGACATCAAAGTTGCCGTTCTGGCGGTTCCGGATGGTTCCGCCACCGAGGTTTTTGAGCGCATCACCGATGCCGGCATCCCGGGAGTTCTCAACTTCACGTCGGTCGAGTTGAAGTGCACGAAATGCGACTTCGAGAATTGCCCAGTACGATGCGTGGTTCAGAACGTCAACATTGGGCTGGAGATCGAGAACCTATTCTACTTAGTACGCATGAAGGACTCCGGAGTCCTGGAAGACAACCGCCCCCGCGAGAGCAGTTCGGCGGAATCGCACACGCAAGCGGGATGAGGGCGCATCCATGACGCTCAAAGAATGCGCCGGCCGCGTCGCCGCGGAGTGGATTGTCTCCGGCGACGAAACGGTGGAGTTTCATGACGTGGTCGTTTCCGACCTGATGAGCGATGTATTGGTTACCGAACACGATGACTTTCTGCTGGTCACGTCGCTGGCATCGGAGCAGGTGGTGAGAACGGCGGACATCGTCGACGCCCGGGCAATCCTGTTGGCCAACGGCAAGCATCCTCAGCCGGCCCTCAAGCACCTGGCGGAGTCCCAGGGAATTCCCCTCCTCACCAGCGCGCTGTCCACGTTTGACATCTGTCGTGCGCTGGCCGGCTGCAAAGACGAGTCGTAGCAATGAGCCGCGGCGGTCCGATTCCCATTGATACCGACGCTCCATCCCCAATAATCACCGAACTGATCTACCGACTGAAAGTACGAGACGTCATGACGCGGGAGCTGAAGACGTGTGGGGTCGAGGATTCAATCCGCGATGCGCAACAAACCATGAAGGAGAACGGCGTTACCGGGATCCCGGTGGTCAGCGATACGCGGCTCCTCGGAATTGTCAGCATGGACGATGTGATTCGGGCCCTGGAGGACGGGCGTATCGACGAGCCGGTGCCGCACTATATGACACGATCGGTGATCGTCCTGGAGGATGACATGCCGCTTTCCTTCGGCATCTCATACATGGAGAAGTATCATTACGGGCGGTTTCCAGTTCTTGACGACGGCAAAAACCTGGTTGGGATCGTCACCAGCCGCGATATCATCATCGCCCTCCTCCTGGAGATCAACAAAGAGGTTCAGCGCTTCGAGGACACCACGCGACAGGCGGATACGGAGGGCCGAGGATTTCGGCTCGAGTACACCACGCGGAAGTTCGATTTTGAAATGGCCGGACGGCTCTCCACGGAGACAAAAAAGCTCCTCAAGGATCGCAGCCTCCCCCCGAAGATCATGCGCCGTGTGGCAGTAGCAACCTACGAGTTGGAAATGAACCAGGTGGTACACTCCGAGGGTGGAACGGTGCGGGTTACCTTTGATCCGGAGTCCGCCATGGTGGAAATTGTGGCGCAGGATCGTGGTCCCGGTATTGAGAACGTGGAAGATGCTATGGATGAAGGGTTCTCTACTGCCAACGAGTGGATTCGATCACTGGGTTTTGGCGCCGGCATGGGTCTGCCCAACACGCGGCGCGTCTCAGATAGCTTCGACATCTCATCGAGCCCGGAGGGCACCCTCGTGCGGGCCACGATTCATATACCTATGGAGGAACCTGATGCAGCTCTCTGAACTTCCGTCGACACTCGATTTATCAGTCATTCAGGACCAGTATGAGGACCGAGAGCTCCGGGGCGCGTATACCTCGGATTTGCTCAGCGACGTCATGGCGAATGCCGACGACGCGGACGTACTGGTGACGATTCAATCACACAAGAACACCGTGGCCGTGGCAACCCTGGTGGGGGCCTCGGTGATTTTGGTCTGTAATGACCGACCCGTTCCGGATGATATGGTTGAGGCGGCCCGGAGCGAAGCGGTGGGAATATTTCGTTCTTCCCGAAACCAGTTCGAGATTTCCGGAGAATTGTACCGTCTCATCACGTCGTCGTGATTGTGCGGGCGGATATTCATAATCACTCCTGTCTGAGTCCCTGCGGTGACTTGTACGCCAGCCCGTCTGCGATGGTGCGCACCGCCCGGGAGCGGGGCATAGATCTCATGGCGCTCACCGACCACAATAGCGCGCGCAACGCCCCGGCGTTTGCGGAATCGTGCCGCCGGGAAGGGTTGATGGCGCTGTTCGGCACCGAGACAACCTCCCGAGAGGAAGTGCACATCCTTTCGGTGTTTGCCACCGTGGAAGACGCGGAATCGTGGGGCCGGTGGGTGTACCAGCGACTTCCGGATTTTCAACACGATCCGGAGCGATTTGGAGACCAGGTGGTCGTCGATGCCGATGAGCATATCCTTGATTTTGAGCCCCGCTATTTGATACCGGCGATCGATGCCTCTATAGACGAAATTCGGCAGGAAACGCTCCTCCGCGGCGGCCTCATTATCCCGGCGCATATCGACCGCACCACCAATAGCATGCTCTCGCAACTCGGGTTTCTGCCGGACCTCGAGTTCTCCGCGTTGGAGATCACCACGTGGCCTCCCGCCACGGATCCCCGCGGCCATACGCTCATCTGCGACTCCGATGCGCACTTTATCGACGATGTTGCCCGGCGCAGCTTTTCCTTTACCGCGGATATCTCCGGGGAATCGTCGCAGAACGAGATCTTTGCGGCGCTCTCCGGGGCCCTGGCACAGGGCACGGTATCGCTGTCCATTGAACCATAATCCCGTAGCCGGGGCGGTAGCAAATGACTACTATATGCTCATGCACCGATTGGTCGTGGTTCTCGTGGCCCTTGTTTCTCTGACGCCCGCTATAGGATCCCTGCCCCACCAACCCGCACAACCGACGGGGCTCGACGGATACCGTGAGGCGGAAACCCTCGTCTTTTCGGAGCAGGGCTCCACCAGCGAGGTTCGCGCCCTGCTGGAAGATGCTCGCCGCGCGCTCCAGGGAGAGTCGAATCGGGCGCTGCGTTCCTATTGGATCGCCCGGACTCACCTATTGCTGGCGACGCACTACAACCAACGCGAGCAACAAGGAGACGCGGAACGCCAAGCCGAGCTGGGATTCGCGGCAGTTGAGGACGCCCTCGACCGGGACGGCGAGTTCTCAGAGGGCCTTAGGGTACAGGCCGATTTGCACGCCCAGATGATGTTTGCCCGGGGCATGTTCTATATGGTTCGTTTCGGAAGCGAGGCGCGCCGGCAGGCGATGCGTGCCATGGAGCTGGATCCCGACAACATCCGCGCCCGCATCACGGTGGCAGGATTCTACCTCAATGCGCCGCGCGTGGCCGGCGGCGATCCCGAGGAGGGGGTGGCGATTCTCGAGCAGGCCCTGTCCACGAATCCGTCCAACGAGAGTCTGAGCTTTCTGATACTGGGGTTGCTGGCGCAGACGTATATCGATGACGGTGACGAGTCGACCGCAGAATCGTATCTGCGCCGGGCGGCGGAGATCTACCCCACCAGTCCGTGGATCGCGGAACTGCACGATCGAATTGCGTCTTCGTGAACTCGCCGTACCCGCGGAGGCCCCACCCCGGCGGTCTGGAACCTACTGCGAGTAAGAAGCGCCAATCACATCGCGGGGTTTGCTGCCGTTTTGGGGACCCACGATACCGAGGCGCTCCATCTCCTCCACCATCCGCGCCGCGCGATTGTATCCAACTTTGAGGCGCCGCTGGAGGTAGCTGGCCGACGCCTTGTGACTACTGGTGACCACCTCGATCGCTTTTTCCATCAGAGGATCCTCCAGCGTATCTTCGGTCAGATCATCGTCGTCCTCGTCAATAAAGATCTCGTCATCGATGTAATCCGGCTCGCCGAACGTTTTCACCTCTTCCACGACGCGTTCAACTTCTTCTTCCGTGAGAAATGCGCCCTGCATGCGCACCGGAAACGGGTCCGCCGCGGAAGTGAAGAGCATGTCGCCTCGGCCCAGGAGCTTTTCAGCCCCTTGCGAATCAATAATGATGCGGGAATCTACTTTGCTGGCCACCATAAAGGCGATGCGCGAGGGAATGTTCGCCTTGATCAGACCGGTAATGACATCGGTGGACGGCCGCTGCGTGGCCAGAACCAGATGGATTCCCACGGCCCGGCTCATTGCCGCCAGCCGCGCCACGGTGCTCTCCAGCTCTTTCCCGCTGGTTGCCATAAGGTCGGCAAACTCATCGATGATTACCACGATGTACGGAAGCGGCTCGGTGGCGAGGTTTTTGCGCTTGATTTTGGCATTGAATCCACTGATGTCCCGAGCACCCAGGCTGTCCAGCATGCTGTAGCGCCGTTCCATTTCGTAGATCAGGTATTGGAGCGCCTGAAACGCCCGTTTTGGATCGGTAATAACCGGTGTCAGCAAATGAGGAATGTCGTTATAGAATTTCAGTTCCACAATCTTGGGATCGATCAGGATCAGCTTCACTTCATTGGGATTGTGACGGTAGAGCACGGAACAGATGATCGAGTTTACGCACACCGATTTTCCGCTTCCCGTGGCACCGGCGATGAGCATGTGCGGCGTTTTTGCCAGGTCGACGATCTGCGCTTCGCCGGCGATGTCTTTCCCCAGGGCGATGGGAATCGATGAGTCGGACTCAAAGAACTCATCGTCTTGCAAAAGCTCCGCAAAGGAGACGATGTTGCGCTCACGATTGGGAATCTCGATACCCACCGCGTGCTTCCCGGGAATGGGAGCCACGATACGGACGCTGGAGGCCGCCAAGCGAAGCGCGATATTGTCCGCGAGGTTGGTAATCTTGGCGAGCTTGACGCCGGGAGCCGGCAGGATCTCAAACATCGTGATCACCGGCCCTTTACGAATCCCGGTGACCTCCGCCTTGATTCCAAACTCCTCCAGCGTGACGCGCAGCACCTCCGCTGCATCGCGGGTGGTGTCATCTATCTCCCAGTACCGTCCATCGGAATACGTTGAGAGAATACCCTCGATCGGCACGTGATACTTCTGTCGCGTTTTGCGCACCGGGCTTCGCTCCGGCACGGGAAGGGGCTCGAGCTCTTCTTCGTCGAGAAAGTTCTCTTCTAATGCATCTTCTTCATCGAGGAGCTCATCCTCGTCGAGGGGCTCCTCATCGAACACAAACGCACCGATTTCCTCAAGATCATCCCCTCCCGCCGCGTCTTCTTCTTCGTCGTCGTCCGGTGAAGTAGAATACCGCTGGTTTACCGCGCGGGCCCGACCAAATATAAGAGGAAGCGGCGGCTCCGGGTATTCGTCGTCGTCCCGCTCCGGCTCGCGCGGCTCGATTTCATACGAGTCGGCTTCATTCGGTTCGTCGCTCTCAAGAGACTCCGAGTCTTCCGGGAATGTATCTTCGAGTCCTTCCGCCATACGAGCACGGAGGGCAGCCAGTTGATCCTGAAACGAGACGGGCTCTTCGGTTGAATGGATCGGTTCAGGCGGGAGTTCGATGTCTTCGTCATCGGGAGACTCGAACTCCTGGGAATGAGTGACGGCCGCCTCGGGAGCGGGGAGAGCGATCGTGCGCATGCGATGAACGGGAGAGTCGGACTCGGGCTGGTCGGCGGACTCCTCGAGGTCGGAAGTAGTTTCGTCACCGCCGGCGCGCACCGCGATGCGGCGCCATAGCTGGAGGAGAATTAACCCCTCCACCGCAAGCGCGAGGCTCAGCACCACCGCCGCGCCGCGCGTCGTAAAACTACGTTCCAGCGCTCCGAGAAGAGGGGCGCCGCCGCCGGAGTCCTGCGCCAGCAACCGCAGCAACGCTCCCATGGTGAGCACGGGGACGTGGATGATATTGATCAGTACGACGCGTTCCCAGGTCATTGGACGATCTCGCAGCGCCATCACCGTGAGGGACAAGAAATACAGCGGCACCCACCACGCCGCCAGGTGCAGCATCGCGTAAAAGAAGCGCCCGGGAGCGGCAACGGCGTGACCCAACACACCTGCGGGGTCTACCGAAGCGATTCCAAGGGACATTGATAGAAACGCGGCGCCCGCGGCGAGAACCGCCGCCAGAAAGAGTTCCTGTCTCCGTGTTGGTGTTGCACTGATCACTCGTACCCTCCCTGTGAAGGTATATCGACCACATGCGGGGGCAACGTGAGCCGGATTCAGCGGAAGTAGATCAGTCCTGCCATGCCCAGCGGCACCAAGTACCAGGCGAATAGTGAGAGTTTTCCCGCCCGGACGATGCGCAGCAACGCGGACAGCGCCCCGTAGCCCACCAGCGCCGCCGCGATACAGCCGGCGATCACCGGACCGATTCCCACCTGCGTGCCCAACGCCTCCGCATCCCGCAACGTCAGTACCAAGGCCCCCAGAATCGCGGGAATCGAGAGCAGAAAAGAGTATTCTCCCGCTGTCTTGCGGTCCATACCACTATACAACGCCACAGATATGGTAGCGCCCGAGCGAGATATCCCCGGCAACACTCCAAAACCCTGGGCGACACCCAGCACCAGCGCGTCGCGCCATCCGATTCGCTCCAGGCTGCGTGTACCGTGGAACCGGCGCGTTGCAATCAGCAGCACCGCCGTCACCAGGAACAGTGCGGAGGTAGTAACAGGATTGCGAATATCGAAGAAACGGTCGAGCCCAATTCCGAATCCGCCGGTGACGGCGGTGGTAACGATTATGATGGGAATCAACCGGAGATACGGACGGTCCTCCTCCCGCACCGTCCGTCGCAGGAACCGACCCATAGCTACCAGAAATGCCCACACCTGACTCCTGAGCACCACAAGCACCGCCACCAAAGTAGCCACATGGAGCAGCACATCAAAAAGAACCGGCACCTGGGCCACACCAAACAGTTCCTTGGTAATCAGCAGGTGGCCACTGCTGGACACGGGCAAGAACTCCGTCACTCCCTGCAGGATTCCGAGTGCAATTGCCTGTAGCGTATTCACCAGATTGCTCCTTCCAAGAATTCAGATATCGCCGCGTCAATCGCAGTATCGAACATACGGTGCCGATACAGCGCTTGAGAGACGGTGATGCGCCGCAGATACCGACGCGTTTCTACAAACGGCAGCGCTTCAATTTGCAGAATCTGCGGCAGATCTCCGAACGAACGCTGCCACCGTCGTCCTCTACCCAACCCGGCGTTGTACGCGGCCAGCCTGAGCACGGGAGATTCGATCTGCCCGGCGAGATAATTCAAATAGTAGGCGCTCATGAGCAGATTGTCTGCCGGGCGCCCCACGTCGGCCTCAGGCCACGCCATACGCCGCCGGATATCCTCAGCCGTGGCCGGCATAATTTGGCCCAGCCCCTGCGCCCCTACCGGGGAGCGGGCGATCGGGCGAAAATGGCTTTCCTCCCGAACGAGAGCGGTTAGGAGGTGAACCGGCACCCCGTGGCGGTCCGCCGCCTCCTGGAGCTCTGCGCGATAGGGCAGCGGATACAACAGGGCCACGATCTCCGGTGTCAGCGGGAGTTCGGCACGAGAAACCGCTCGCCGCGCCACATCCAGGGCGTCGGAGGTGTGCCCCAACTCCGCCATACGCGAGGCGAGCCTCATCATCTCCGGCGCCCGCTCGGCGGAGCGGGCGGTCCGCATCGCTCCGGACAGTGCAGACCGCGATGCCCCGGAGAGGACCAACGCCTCCGTGTGCGCACTATCCAGGTCGCGCTCCGCGGCGGCCCCGGTTTCGCCGGCGTCATCGGTTTC
>JBMCMH010000040.1:0-20017 GCA_048614515.1 Alkalispirochaeta sp.
AGCGGTATCGCCGCGACCGCAGCGTCCACAATCCGGTTGCGCTTCTGAAAGCGCGGCAGGCGACCTAGAAACGTATTGGCCAGATCCGCGTGCATCTCGCCGATGCCGAGAAAGAAGTGAAACAACGTCTGCTTGACCGCGCTCTGCTTGGACACGTTCCGCAGAACCGCGCCGCGGATACCCTCCCAAATACGAGGAACCGAGGTCATCCAGGTAGGCCGAATTTTTGCCATGTCGTCGAGCATGATCTTCCCGATCGGTTTGGAGTAGGCCAGACTGGCACCGTAGTTCAGGCAGATATACTCCACGGCGCGCTCAAAGGAGTGCCATACCGGGAGTACCGTGAGAAAGATGTCCTCCGGGGTGAGAAAGAGAATTTTCTCGATACGGTCCATCTGAAACAGAAATGAGCGGTGTTTCAGCATGACCCCCTTCGGTTCACCGGTGGTGCCGGAGGTGTAGAGAAGGGTGGCCAGCTCGTCGGTGGTTCCTTCATCCACGGCGTGTTCAAAGGTGGTGCGACCGGTCTCGCCGGCGGCATCTCCGGCCGCAAGCAACTCTTGGTAGGAGGAGATCACCACGCCCTCCGCTTCCGGCCGCTCGGCGGGAGAGGCGTAGTCGTCAAATAGAATGATGCGCTGTAACTGAGGAATCTCTGCGCGTTTGGAGAGGATCTTCTCACATTGCGTTGGGTCCTCGGCGATCACGATCCGACAGTCGGCGTGGCCGATGATGTAGGCCATTTCTTCCGCCGTGGAGTCTGCACCCCGCGGAACGTCCGCCGCCCCAACACCGAGGATCGCCAGATCGCAGAAGATCCACTCCGCCCGATTGTGGCTCATGATTCCCACATGGTCACCTCGGGAGACCCCCAGCGCGTGAAGGCCGGCGCCGATGCGGCCGACGGTATCCCACATCTGGGCAAACGTGGTTGCTTGAAACACCCCGTCCGCGTCCTTCGTCCAGTTGAAGGGGCGCTCCCCGTGTTCTTGACTTCGTCGGCGGAGCCGTTTTGGGACCGTTTCCTGTTCAGTCATTGCGGCGCATCTCCCACCAGGCACATCCACTCAGCCTCACAGGCGAGTTCGCCCGCCACCAGAGCGCGACCCTTTTGCTTCAGCATATTCGGCGTGATTCGCAAGTTTTCGATCTCCATGCTAACGGTCTCACCGGGGCGCACTTGCCGGCGAAACTTCACGTTGTTCACGGAAGCAAGAAAGAAGAGTTTCTCTCCGAGCGTTCCCAGTTGCCGGATCCCGGCGCCGCCGCACTGCGCCATACTTTCCACGAGAATAACCCCGGGGACCACAGGGTACTCAGGAAAATGGCCGGCAAAAAACGGCTCGTCGGCAGGAAATGTTCTGGTGCCCACGATTCGTTCATCCGAGGCGGACTCAATTTCGTCGACAAAGAGAAACGGCGAACGGTGAGGTAAGAGTGATGTGATATTCATTGCTCCATACTACCCCGATAGGGAACCACAATACAAGTTTTATCGGTCGCTGACCGTTTAATTGACTTTACGGAAGCGCGCGTGATAGCTTCCGAAAGAAGCCAAGGGAGGCGCTACATGAACCTTGATGAGATCATTACCCTCATTGACACGTTCAATGAGAGTTCACTTACCGAGCTCACACTCGACCAAGACGGCACGCAACTCACCCTCAAGCGAAAATCCGAGACCAATCCGGTCTATACCCAGCCGATCATGGTCCATCCTCAGCAGCCGGCGAACGGAGGAGCGGTCATGGTGGATTCCACGATGGCAGCCGGTTCGGTGAGTGCCGGCGCGCAGGCCGCTCCCGGAGCCCCGGCGGCGCCCGCGCCTTCCGATACCGCGGCCGGCAATGAGGATGCTTCCGGGATTGAGGTGATCACCTCCCCGATTGTTGGGACCGTATACCGTGCGCCGGCTCCTGATTCGCCTCCCTTCTGTCAGGATGGTGACATCGTTGAGAAGGGAAAGCCGCTGTGCATTCTCGAGGCGATGAAAGTGATGAACGAGCTCGAAGCGGAGTTCACCATGGAGATCGTTTCATTCAAGGTGAATAACGGTGATATGGTGGAGTATGGCACACCGTTGGTAGAGGTCCGTCGAGTATGATCTCCTCCATACTCGTGGCAAACCGCGGAGAGATCGCGGTGCGTATCGTTCGGGCGTGCCGCGAGTTGGGGATTCGCAGTGTCGTGGCGTTTAGCGACGCCGATCGCCATTCTCAAGCAGTCCATATGGCGGACGAGGCGGTGTGCATTGGCCCCCCGGCGGCCTCCGCCAGTTATCTCAATATCTCCAATATTGTGTCTGCAGCAATTCTGACCCATTGCGACGCCGTCCATCCGGGCGTCGGATTTCTCAGTGAGAACGCGAGATTTGCCGCCGAAGTAACAGATGCGGGATTGATCTTTATCGGCCCACCCCATGAGACGATCTCGATGTTGGGAGACAAGGTACAGGCCAAACAAACCGCCATCGGCCAGGACGTTCCGGTGATTCCCGGCAGTACCGGGAGCGTGGAGGATATCGAGGCCGCCCGCCGCGATGCCGCCGAAATCGGATATCCAGTCATCGTGAAGGCCGCCAGTGGGGGCGGTGGCAAGGGAATGCGCATCTGTCACAAAGAGGAGGATCTCGCCGGCATTCTGCGAATCGCCTCAGCCGAAGCGGAAAAGGCGTTCTCCGACGGTACGGTCTATCTGGAAAAGTATCTCACCAGCCCGCGCCACGTGGAGCTACAGGTGCTTGCCGATACCCACGGTACCGTGGTGCACCTGGGAGAGCGGGATTGCTCCGTGCAGGAAAATCACCAAAAACTGGTTGAGGAAAGCCCGTCCACCGCCGTGGACGATGCGCTCCGGGAGAAGATGGGCAGCGATGCGATTCGCCTCTTCTCGTCGTTAGACTATGTCGGGGCGGGAACGATCGAGTTTTTGGTGGAGGACGGCAAGCACTACTTCATGGAAGTGAACGCCCGGGTGCAAGTGGAGCATCCGGTGACGGAGATGGTAACCGGCGTCGATATCATCGCCGAGCAGATTCGCGCCGCCTCCGGCGACCCGCTGTCCATTACCCAACAGGATATCCTGCTTCGGGGATACGCGATCGAATGTCGCGTCAACGCCAAGGCTCCTGGAACGGTGACGCATTACTATCCTCCCGGCGGGTTCGGAACGCGAGTGGACAGCTTTCTGCACACCGGGGCGATCGTGCCTCCCTACTACGATTCTCTGGTGGCCAAACTGATCGTTCACGGGCTGGATCGGCAGGAAGGGCTGGCGCGGATGGACCGCGCGCTCTCGGAGTTTGAGATCAGTGGGATTCCTACCAATATCGATCGTCAGCGGGATATCATCAATAGTCGCGTCTTTCAGAGTGGCGACTTCGGCACGGATGTGCTGACGCACATCATGAAGGAGCTGAGCCAATGAATCCGGGGAAGTCGTTTCGCAAAGCGTTTCGGTGGGCTATGCCGGACAAAATGAAACAGGGACGGCGGGCGCTCAGGATGGACGACCGCCGCTACGTGGCGACGAAGCATAGTTGCCCCTCGTGCGGAAAACCCGTGGAGGAGGGGAAGCTGGCGCTGAATCTCTTCGTGTGTCCCCACTGCAACCACCACTACCGCATCAGTGCTCTGGAACGGATCAAGACGCTCGTAGACGGGGGTGAAATCGGTGAGTTTTCGGCTGATGTGCAGCCGGTGAATCCGATCGAATTTCCCGAGTACACAGAGAAGTTGCTGCAGGCACAGGAGAAGACCGGCATCGACGAAGCGGTCACCACCGGGGTAGGACGTATCGAAGGGCGGGAAGTCGCGCTTGCTATGATGTCGTTCAAGTTTCTCGGGGGAAGTATGGGGTCGGTCGTAGGGGAACGGCTCGCACGGGCGATCCTTTATGCGGCCGACCAGGAGATTCCCTGCATTATCTTTACCGCCAGCGGTGGTGCCCGGATGCAGGAGGGAATATTCAGTCTCATGCAGATGGCCAAAACGAGTCATGCCGCGGCCCTTCTGGCTCAGGCGGGACAACCGCTCATCGTGGTGCTCACCGACCCCACCACCGGAGGGGTTACCGCCTCCTTTGCGATGCTCGGGGACATCACACTGGCGGAACCCAAGGCGCTGATCGGGTTCGCCGGTCCTCGCGTCATTGAGGGTACGATCCGTCAGAAGCTCCCGGACGGCTTCCAGCGCTCGGAATTTCAACAGGAGAAGGGATTTGTCGACGCGGTAGTACCGCGCAGTGAGCTGCGGAGTACCCTGGCATATCTCATCGATGCCCACTCCCAGGGAGGGCCCACGTCATGAAAGCCGATGAATTACGCGGAAAACTGCAGGAGCTTCAGGAATTAGCGCTCCGAGAAAACATCGATATCGGCGCCGATCTCAATCGCCTCCAGGACAAACTGGCCGGCGCCGATGAGAGCGCGTGGACCAGAGTAGAAATGGCCCGACACCAGGACCGACCCACCACGCTTCAGTATATCGAGATGATGAGTGAGCGGTTTATCGAGTTTCACGGGGATCGGGCGTTTGGGGATGATCCCGCCTTGGTTGGGGGGATCGCCACGATCGGTGGCGTGCACTTCACCTTTCTGGGCCACCAGAAGGGGCACAATATGAAGGAGAATCTCCGCCGTAACTATGGCATGGCCCATCCTGAAGGATACCGAAAGGCGTTGCGTCTGGCGCAGCAGGCGGAGCGATTCAACCGCCCGATCGTGACGATTATTGACACTCCCGGGGCGTTTCCCGGACTGGCGTCGGAAGAGCGAGGAATGGGCGAAGCGATTGCTCGCAATTTGCGGGAGTTCTCGATCCTTCGGACCCCTATCATATCAGTGATTGTCGGAGAAGGTGGATCGGGCGGCGCGCTGGGAATTGGCGTGGGCGACCGTATCTTTATGTTGGAGAACACCGTCTATTCGGTGATTTCTCCAGAGGGATTCGCCTCAATTCTATTGCGGGACGCCAAGAAGGCGCAGCAGGCGGCGGGACTCATGAAGATGACCGCCGGTGATCTGCGGCAGTTTGGAATTATCGATGACATTATTCCCGAGCCCGCCGGCGGCGCCCAGGCCGATCACCAACAGATTGCGGGGCGCGTGCGGGGCGTTATATTGCAGGCGTATGAGGAGCTGGCCCGCAAGAAGCCGGACCAAATGCTTCGCGAGCGCAGTACTCGGCTGCTGTCATTGGGCCGCTTTGCGGAGCATCCCGTAGAACGGCCGCGCCGGTTCTGGCCCCGCCTCTTCGGCGGCGGCTCGTAATACCGGCGGCGGCTCGTAATACCGGCGGCGTTGGCCGGGTGGCACTTATACTCCCTGGTACTGCAACCATCCGGCGAACAATGACGCCAGATCGATACTTCCGAGGAGATGAGCGATACCCGCCGCCACCAAAATGAAGGAAATCGAACTCCCGAACCAACCGGGACGGAGGCGCGCGCCGCGGAGGGCTCGAACCGCCGGTTGGAACCCCGCCAGGACGATTGGGGTAATGCCGAATACCAGGCGCGCCGGAGTAGGATTGGCCGCTGCCCACCGCTGCACCTGGTTTCCGGCGGACAATAGCCACCCGTTTAGTTGTTGAAACCGCCCGAACATAATGAGAAGCCCCATAGCGACCAAGAATACGCCACTTACAACGCGGATCATCCCGAAGTAGGGCTTAATCCGTTGCATGTATCGCGATACGCGCGTGAAGGCGGCGCCGGCGGCGAGAAACGGCAACCCCAGGCCCAGTGAGTACACCACGAGGAGGAGAGCTGCTCGATCTACTTCACCATTGGTTCCGGCTAACAGAAGAATAGAGGCGAGAATTGGACCGATGCATGGGCTCCACCCGGCGGCAAAGGCCATGCCCACCACCGTGGCCCCCAGGTAACTGGTGGGGCGATTGGCGGTGTGAACGCGTCGCTCCATGTTGAGCGCACTGACGATGTCAAACATCACGTTAATGCCGAGGAGGACAACAATAAGCCCGGCGGAGAAGTTGATCCATTGCGATGCACCGCTAAACAGGAGCGCCGGTCCGGAAAACACGATACCGAGCACCACGAACACGATTGTGAAGCCGAGCACAAAGAACACGGTCCGTGTGATGATCATCCAGCGAATTGCGCCGGTCTCTCCCAGATCCTGAAAACTGACGCCGCTCACGAACGAGAGGTAGCTGGGAATCAAGGGGAGCACACAGGGTGACAAGAATGAAAGGAGTCCCGCGGCAAATGCCAAGAAAAGGTTGAGGTCGGTTCCCATGGTGTGTATCAGCTTCCTGCCGCTTCTGCGCGTTCTGCGATCTCCGCGATCTTTTGCATAGTCTCGAGAATGTCAGGCTCGTCCCAGTACCTGGTTCCCACCAGCATTCCCAGCACCGTGCCGGCGGGCGAGATGAAATACGTAGTGGGAATTCCCCGCACCCCATAATTCGCCGCTACGCGACCGGATTCGTCGAGGAGAATCTCAAAGGAGTAGTCCATCTCGTCTACGAACGCCGCCACCGTATCACGCCCTTCCTGGACGTCGATCGCGACGACGCGAAAGGGGAGGTCGGCCAACTCGTGGTGCATCACCTCCATAGACGGCATTTCTTCTCGGCACGGAGGACACCAGGTTGCCCAGAAGTTTAAGAAGACAAACTGCCCGGAGTAATCGCTCAGTCGCCGCTCATCGTCGGTAAGCGAGGGAAGCCCAAAATCCACCGCGGAGATCCGCTCGTCAAAGGTACGAACTCCCACATCTTCGAGGAGCGACCTCATGTGGGTCTCCATCTCCTCGACGTCGATCGATGAGGTTGTCTCAGCGGAAGATTCCCGATCCTGCTCCTCGGGGCCGGCCGAATCCTCCGCAGACCCTCCGGCACTTACCGAAACCGGCCCTGCCACCATAAGCGCGGCGAGGATCATATACAGATATAGATGTAGCTTCACATAAATCTCCTACGATGAACTATACCACATGGAAAGGGCCAATGCGGCAAGGTTGTACACGGCGTGGCCGGCGGCGAACGCCCCCAAATGTGGCCGTTTCACCCACAAGACCCCCAGTATGCTTCCCGCTAAAAATGAGAACACCAATGCCGCAACACCCTGGTATCCGTGACCGATGCTGAACAGCGCAGCGGAGATGAGTACCGCCGAACGGGTCGAGCGCCCCAATTGCTGAAAGCGTGTAATGAAGTACCCGCGGAACAACAGCTCCTCGGCGATTCCCACGGAGACCATCGCGACGGTAATGATGGGAACCCAAACCACCGGGGAATACCGGTCTCGAAGGGCGGGAATGATCGCGTGTGTGCCCACGGCGCTTTCCGTGCCGGATATGACCGAACTGACCACGGAAACCGCCACCGATACCCCCAACAACACACCAAAGACGCGAACCATTATCCCGAGCGGAAAAGCCTCACCCTCTGAACGGCGGTGAAGTACCAGCTGCCGCTCCCCTTGGATATCCAAAAGGTAGAGAATCAACAGGGCGAAGGCAATATTCCGTATCGTCAGAGCCGTGAGCGGAGCCACCGCTCCCACTACTTGGGCGATCGGTGTCGAGGAGGTAAGTCCGGGAACCACAAACAGCGTGAACAGAATCACCGTTTCCCGCAAACGCCGATACTGCAACGCGTGCTCAGGGGTGCGCGCCAGCATGACCGGATAGTGCCACACGCCGTGCGCGCTGTCCACCGCAGCCTTTACCCATCTCCATTTCTGTGAATATTATAGCAGAGGAGAAAAAAGTGGCTATTGCGATTCTGTTGGTGGCCTTTCTCGCTGTACTCAGTATGTATATTCTGATCCTGCGAGCCGGTGGCTTACGATTTCCCTGGTTTCAATTCTATATACGGGGGAAAGAATCCGGATTCAGTGTGCGCGAGGTGCACCTTCTGCGGCGCGTGGCGATTGAAAACAAACTAAAGAATCCCACCTCCCTGTTTTGGAGCGTCAAAACGCTGGACCGGTGCATTCGGTCCGCCATTATCGGATTTCGCGCGGCCGGCAGTGAAGACGATCAAAAGAGCCAGGAGTTCTTGAACAAGCTCTTTGATTTTCGACGCCGTGTGGAGTTCGACCAACCCAAACACCGGTTGGGTATCACCTCTACGCGGAGTATTGATCCTGGGCAGACCTTTAGAATCGTCCTCGAGGGTGGTGGTGTGTACATCTCCAAGCTTGTGGAAAACAATCGGAAGTACATGGCAATTACCTATCCTCGGGGAAATCCCCTGCCTCCAGGATTCACCTGGCGTGACCAAGAGCTGAAGCTTCATTTCTGGCGCAAAGAAGATGCCGGATATTTCTTCGAAGCCAAAGTCCTCGGTGATTATCTGGACCGGAAGGTACCGATCCTCCATGTGAGTCATTCGGACACACTCATTCGCGCCCAGAAACGACGTTCGGTGCGGCGTACGGCGAACGTGCCGGCGTTCCTCTTTCCGTTGCGCTCATTACAAAACGCGCAGGAGGTGGTGGAGTCGCGCGGTGGGTATCGAGCTAAGCTGATCGACCTATCGGAGGATGGGGCGGCGGTGGTTATCGGCGGTCGGGCCAAGGCGGGAGTACCGGTAAAAATTCAAGCGAAACTCAATGGTGAATTCGTGGTTTTGTCCGGGATCATAAAGTCGGTGACGTTTCGACAGAAGAATAACGTCAGCATCCTGCACCTCGAGGCAAAGCCCCCGAGTCTGGCAATGCGTATTCGAATCCTGACGTTTGTCTATGAGCTGTTCAGCAATGCCGAGAGCATCTCCGCGTTTTCGCCTGCCCCGGAGCGAACTCCCGCCTCCCCGAAAGCGGAGAATACCCCTGGGACGAGAAACTCCGAAAAATCAGTTTGATACCCGTTGGAGATTCAACTAATATATACGCATGCAACGGATAATCGTCCTGGTCCTTTTTCTCACGACCACCCTCGTGTTCGCCCAGTCGGAACGACTGGAGTCATTACAATCTAGTTTCGATTCCGCCGATCGAAGTACTAAGCTCGAGGTACTTCGCACTGCGGAGAGCGAAGACGCGGAAACGTTCGGCCCGCTCTACGCTCAGGCCCTGAGCTATGTCATTAATAATGCGAACGACCTCAGTGCCCAGCAAACGCTTCGCGATATTGCCGGGATTGCGGTAGATCGGATCGCGGAAGGGGGCTACACCACCGCGGCTGATGAGGTGTGGCGGCTGTTCGGGTTGTTTGAGGAGACATCTGCTCGCGTGGAGATCGCCGAAGATCTCGCAGACTTAGTAGAGCAGGATTCGCCCACTGTGGACGCCATGAACGAGTGGGTGCTTCGGCAGAATAATCTCAAGCGCGGGGGCACCGGAATAGATCAGCAGGTATTGGCGGCAATGACGGAAACGTTGGGACAGTTGGGATCTCCCAGTTCCTTTCGCGCGCTCCTGGACGTCATTCTTGCTGATTATCCTGATTTTCTCACCGACGCCGCCCGCCAAAGTCTGGACAACCTCGAGGGGGATCCAGTTCAACTTGCAACTGAGGCGGTGCGCAGTCGGGACGTGGACGAGCGTATGGGCACGTTCGAGTTTTTCATGACGGAAGACTATCTCCAGGAGGATCAAAAAGCGGAGCTCGCCCTGATCGTGTTGGATGACGCGTTGTCGCGCCGCCCCCAATCAACCGAGCTCCAGGAAGAGGTTAGGCGGATTCGCTTCTTGGCTACGGACGTACTCCGGGATGCGGAGTTCGAGCCGGCTACCGACGTGCTCATTCGTCATTTCAACGAGACCGTTTTGGAGTACGATCGCGGACGGGTGGTTCGAGGTAGAGTGCTGGAAGCCGCGTCGGCTCTGGGCGCTACCGGATCTGAAGCGGCCGCACAGCGCCTGACGGAATATTTAGAACTGCTCAACACGTACACCGAGATCGACCGGCCGTCCGATACGCAGCTCATGCTGGGGATTATTTCAAATCTCGAGCGCCTAGGGCAGCCGCTCGCTTACGACGCGCTCTTCTCCGTGACACTTCTCGATGGCTACCCCCGGCGAGTGCGTGACGCTGCTCGAGAAGCAATGAATTCCGTGAGTCAGTAATACTCATATGTGACGACTCACATATCTTCCACCACGGAGTCTCCTCTCGCGTCCGCTCCCGCCGTTATAGCGGCGGCGAGTATCTTGGTGAGTGGGGTTCTGGCAATCGTCGCGGATCACGCCGGTGGGGCGATCGCGACCGTGTTCTCGAGAGCGTGGGTGCTGCACCTGACGCCGCCCCTCGTGATGATACTATACAGCGCCGTGCGGATCGTTGTGCAAAGGCGACCGGTCTGCGGTGGTCGCGGGCGGGTGCACCCGGAACGAACCAGGCTGCGCCGCATCCTGGGGATTGCGCTGGCCGTGGTGATGGCGGGTCGGCTGGCGGTGGTGTATACCGAAACGCAGCGTCCTCCGGCGGCGGCGTTGGAGGCCACCTCCATCCGGTCCATTCGTGGTACGAGTCTTACGGACCTGCGGCCGTCCTCATCTTCTTCCCGATCAATCCCTGTGGAGTTGACCGAGATTCGTACGCAGGAGGGGTGGACAGGAAGTGCGCACGGTCGCCTGTACCTTATCTGGGAGGGGCCGGAGCATCTCCTGCGGACAACCGGCGAGGGAACTGTGGTTCCCCATCGCGGCGACACGATCGAGGTGGAGGCTTCGTTTCCCCGGGCGGGGCGCTCGGTGTTGTGGGTGGACCCTGAGGCGGTTCGAGTGGAGGCTGCTCCGAGACGAGACGCCGTCGTGCGGCGATGGGTCCGCGGTGAGGTGCGGCGGCGGTTGTCACGCCTGCCGCGGACGACTCACGCGATGGCTGTGGCGCTCCTGTTGGGGTCACGGGGAGAGATGGAGCCGGATACGATGACCGCCGTCCGAGGCGCGGGGGCCTCTCACGTGATCGCGCTCAGCGGCATGCACTTAGGTGTGGTGGCACTACTCCTGAGCAAAACGATATCGAAGTTCGTGACACCTCGAGTTCGTCGTGTGGTGGTGGCAAGCGCCTTAATCGGGTATGTATGGGTCGCCGGGTGGATTCCGTCGTTGGTCCGGGCGCTCCTCGTGGCGTGCCTGGTCCTGGTGGCGGGGGACCGTGACCGGTCACTGCCACCGGGGCTCCTCTTAGGCCGCTGTGTAGTACTCACCGCGGTCATCGCTCCCCGGATGGTCTGGTCGTTGGGGTTTCAGTTGTCGCTGTGGGCGTTGGTGGGGCTCTTGTTCCTATCGCCTCGGGTGGTGGATCTCTTGACATCAGTATTGCCGCGTCCTATAGCCGGGTATGTGGGAGTTACCCTGGGCCCGCTGGTTGCCACAGCGCCGCTCTCCCTCGTAGTCTTTGGGACGGTCTATCCGGTGGGGGTGCTCTCCGCTGGAGTGCTGGCGCTCTGTGCGGTGCTACTCATGTGGGGAAGCATCACGTTTCTCGTGGTGGCCCAGGTGCCGATCGTGGGGTCGCTGGTCGCCATGGGGTTGACCGCTGTGACCGGTGCATTCTTGACGATCAGTTCCGGCTTCTCCACCGTTCCTGGAGTCGATATCAGTCAATCCGGTGGGCTGATCTCGCTCGTGGGGTGGGGTGTGCCGGCCACGGTGCTTCTTGGGGGAGCGCTGGTGCACCGGCGGCGAAGGTGGCGCCCGTTTCGTCGATACCTGGAGGCTCATGATACACCACAATTCGATTTCTGAAATCCAGACACTTCTGGAGACATATGGATTATCTCTCAAGAAACGATTCGGCCAAAATTTCTTGATCGATGCCGGGGCCCGGCGGCGTATCAGCGGGACGATCGCCGAGGAATTGGCTCAGGTTCCGGAGAACACCGGCGAGCTGTGGGAAATTGGACCAGGAATTGGGTCACTCACAGCGGAATTGGTGCAGCTTGGTCGCCCGATTCGCCTGTTCGAAATCGACCATGGGCTGATTCGTGTGCTGCGGGATCAGTATGGCGATGAGCTGGCTATCGAAGAAGGGGATTTTGTCCGTACCGTAGAGGCGCACGAGCACGCCGCTCCGGCGGCGATCGTCGGAAATCTGCCCTATTCCAGTGCCAGCTCCATGGTCGCCCGCATCATAGAATCGGCACTGACGGTTCCGGTCATGGTGTTCCTCGTGCAGGCGGAGCTGGCGGACCGGCTTGGTGCCTCCGTCGGTGGAAAAGAGTACAGCGCGTTGTCGGTTCTGGTGCAGAGTCACTATACGGTGCGATCTGCCTTCGACATCGGGGGAGGCTCGTTTTATCCACGTCCGCGGGTGGGTTCTACCGTGATTATACTACGCGCCGTGCCTGAACGACCGTCCCGTGAGGTCTCCCTCCAAACGTCCCGGATCGCGCGGCGCGCCTTTGGGCAGCGACGCAAGACCCTCCGCAACACGCTCCGGCCCTATCTGGAGGCGCTCACAGCCGAAGGAATCGATCCCGGACTCCGTCCGGAGCAGCTCACGCCGGCGCAGTTTCGGGATATCGCGCGCCGGGTGGCGGAGGATGATGTGGGGCGGCTAGAGGAGGCCTAACCGTTTCATTGTTGCATCGATCTCACCTTTGTGGGTCTCCGAGAGTGGTACCATGGGAAGCCGATACGTCTCGCGACAGTAGCCGGCGCGGTGCATCATGTACTTTATGGGAATTGGATTGGTGTCCAAAAAGACACTCCGGAACAAGGGCAACAGTTCGAAATGAGTCTTTCGCGCGTGAGAGACTTCGCCGGCCAGCGCCTGGGCAATTAGCTTCACCATTCGACCGGGGATGAGGTTACTCGCTACCGAGATCACTCCTTTCCCCCCCAGGGCCGTTAAGGGAAACGCCATGTTGTCGTCTCCGGAGAGTACATCAAAGGATTCCGGTACCACCTCCAGAACATCCATCATTTGCTTAATGCTTCCGCTTGCCTCTTTCACGGCGACGATGTTGGGGTGAGAACTCATACGCAGCAACGTATGCGTCTCGATGTTTTTGCCGGTGCGTCCGGGGATGTTGTAGACCACGAGCGGGAGATCAACTTCTTCAGCGATCGTCGTGAAGTGGCGATACAGACCTTCCTGAGAGGGTTTGTTGTAGTATGGAGAGACTTGGAGACTGGCGGATGCCCCTAAGTCCCGGGCTTGCCTCGTCATATCTACCGCTTCCGCAGTGGAGTTTGACCCGGTTCCTGCGATCACCGGCACCCGTCCGGCGGCTTCGTCGATCACGATCTCGATGACCTTCATGTTTTCCTGGTGTGTCACCGTGGGACTCTCGCCGGTTGTTCCCATTGGTACCAAACCGGATATCCCAGCCTCTATCTGTGCCGAAACCAGGCGTCGCAACGCCGTCTCGTCAACTGATCCATCCTCGGCAAAAGGGGTGATCAGTGCTGTATAAACTCCCTGAAACATCAGTAACTCCTTGTAAGATTACCCGGCGAAGAGGTGATCGAAAAAATCACCCACGGGATGAATACCGCCGGTAGTAGCGATCCACTCCGCCGCTTGTACCGCGCCAACGGCAAAGCCGTGGCGGTTTCGTGCCCGATGGGTCAACTCCACCGTATCTGCTACGGAATCGAGATACACCGTGTGGGTGCCGGGAATGGATCCCACGCGGGCGGAGGCAACGTGTAACTCGTCCGGTTCGATACGACGGTGGAGCGTCTCCGTCTGAATCGATCGCTTGGTGCGCTCGGCGTGGAGCACCTTCTCCGCCAGCATGAGCGCCGTCCCGCTGGGACTATCTTGTTTCCCGCGATGGTGTAGTTCTACCAACGCCGGATCGTACCCCTCCGCGTGAGCGGCGAGCCCGGCGGCATACTCGGTGATTCGCGCGAACATATTAGCTCCTACCGAGAAATTGGACCCCCACACGACACCGATCCCCGCGGTTCGCGCTGGAGACAAAATCTCGTCCCGGTGCGCGTCCCATCCGGTGGTACCGATCACAACGGAGCAGCCCGCCTGCACGTACCCCGCCATGTTTTCACTCAAGCCCTCCGGCAGGGCAAACTCAATTACCGCCGTGGATGAATCCACCGCCCCCGCCGCCACCGCAGCGGCCACGGTGGCAAAATCAGCGGACTCCGCCACGGGGTCAATGCGTACGGTCACGGCGTGCTCCCGCTCCCGCGCAGCGAGCTCGATCTCTCTCCCCATTCGACCGTAGCCGACGACCGCAATGTTCATCGGGTTACGCTCCTTGGCACAGCGTTACCGCCGACGTGGTAACGATGTCTTCCACCGAACAGCCCCGGGAAAGATCGCTCACCGGTTTGGCGAATCCCTGCAAGAACGGACCGTATGCCTCGGCTCCCGCCAGGCGCTGCACCAGCTTATACCCGATGTTACCTGAATTGAGGTCGGGGAAGATCAGTGTATTCGCCTTGCCCGCCACCGGGGATCCCGGCGCTTTCTTGGCACCCACGCTGTCGACGATCGCCGCGTCCAACTGAAGTTCTCCATCCACCTTGAGGTCCGGTTCCCGCTCCTGCACCAGTTTCAAGGCGTGGACCACCTTGTCCACATCTTCATGTTTGGCGGAACCTTTGGTGGAGAACGAGAGCATCGCCACTTGGGGTTCGGCACGGAGGAAGGTGCGGCAACTCTGAGCCGCTGCGACGGCGATCTCAGCCAGTTGTTCTTCCGTGGGATTGGGAATGGTGGCGCAATCAGAAAAAATCATGTGGCCGTCGACACCCCACGTGGGATCATCCATCTTCATTACGAAACAACTCGATGCAAACTTGGTGCCCGGCGCCGTTTTAATGATCTGAAATGCCGCCAACAGAACGTTGCCGGTGGCGTTCTCCGCTCCCGCCACCATGGCGTCGGCGTCTCCCGTGCGGACCATCATCGCGCCCCACCGCAGCGGGTCGGTAATCTGCTCTCGCGCCTCGTCCTCGGAGAGTCCCTTGTGTTTCCGCAGCTCGAAGAACTCCTTCCCGTACCGGTCGCGATCGCCGGACTCTACCGGATTCACGACATCAACTCCCTCGAGGGAGACGCCGGCTTCAGCAGCCGCGCTGTTTACCTGCTCTGCTGCGCCCACCAGCGTCACCCGGGCGGCCAGCTGCTCGTCAATGAGCTGTCGGGCGGCGGCAATCATGCGTGGCTCGGTCCCCTCCGGCAGTACCAAATTGCGCTGCAATGCGCGCGCGTTTGTCTTCATCGTTTCAACAAAATTCATGTCTGTAATCCTCCCAGACTGGGTTGTGATCTCTCGTACCGATCCCGAGGGTACCATAGGTGAGGGGGTGATGAGAACTTGAGACGTCGCGGCACTTGCGGCATACTCCGGAGATTATGAGTGCTGATCAACACCGGAAAACCGTGGCAGTGGTAGGATTGGGCCGTTTCGGTCGGTTCTGGGCGGGGAAGCTCGCCGCTCATTACACCGTGGTCGGCACGAGTCGACGAACGGTACCCGATCTTCCCGCCGGGGTGCGGCAGGTCCCCCGGGAGGAGGCGTTGCAGGCGGAGATTATCTTTCTCACGGTGGCGATTTCCGCGCTGCCGGAGGTGCTTGATCAAATCGCAAACGATGTACGCCGTGACGCTACAATCGTGGATACCTGTTCCGTGAAGGTATTCCCGGTGCGGGAGATGGAAGCCCGACTTCCTCCATCTGTGGACATCATCGCGACCCACCCCATGTTCGGGCCCGATTCGGCTCGCGAACGTACCGATCCGCTGCCGGTGATTACCTGGCCGATTCGGGATGCATACCACCGATATGCACAGCTTCTCGACACCTTCCGGCGGCTTCATATGCGCGTCGAGGAGATGCCTCCCGACGATCATGATCGGGAGGCGGCGTTCTCGCAAGGAGTAACTCACCTGGTGGGCCGGATTCTGCGCGAGATGGACCTCGCGTCAAGCGATATTGCCACCCTGGGATATACGCGGCTGCTCCAGGTTATGGAGCAGACGTGCAACGATCCGATCTCGCTGTTTCAGGATCTACAGCGCTACAATCCGTATACGCGTGAAATGAGGCACCGGTTCTCCGAGGCCCTGACGCGAACTGAAGCACTTCTCGCCCCGGAGACCCGGGAAGAATCTTGACCACCGTCGGTTCCACCGGTAGCCTGTACCGTGATGGCAGAACTCAGGGTCAGAACGATCGACGAATCGGAGCTCGATACGGTGCTCGCCGAAGACATCGATTTCGAAGGTACCATAGAATTTGTAGAACCACTCCTGGTGAAAGGTTCGGTGCACGGAGAGATCCGTTCCACATCAGACCTATTTATTGCGGAATCGGCCCATGTGAACGCCGACGTTCAGGCGGGCAGGGTGACGGTAAAGGGCGCCGTCCGCGGTGACGTGGACGCATCGGAGCGAATTGAGCTGTTCTCAGGAGCCTCCATCGTCGGTAATGTGAAGACACCAGACCTCATCGTGCAAAGCGGAAGTCGCCTGTCCGGGCGGTGTGAGATGCCCGGAGCGGAGGCCACCACCAATGGCTGACGGTCTCGGTCGTCGCATCGTTCGCCGATTCGTACTGTTGTTCGTGATAATGGGTGTTGGCGGGACCGTTCCCGCGCAGAACCGCGCCGACGCCCTTGAGCTGTATCGGCAGGACCGATTTGAGGACGCCGTGGAGGTTACCCGGGACGAGCTTGCCGAGAACCCTGCCAATCTCGATGCGTATACCGTGCTGGGATGGAGCCTTTTGGCTCTGGACCGCGATGAAGACGCGTTGGAGGCGGGGCTGGACGGGCTTGAAGTGAGTCGATTCGACCATCGGCTCCTCAATATCGTAGGTGAGGCGCATTATCGGCTGGGCAATGACACGGAGGCCCTTCAGTACCTTCAGAACTACGCCGCGGTCGCTCCCACAGGTAGCCTCATCGATGAGGTGTACTACGTCATGGGAGAGGTCCACCTCAGATTGGAAGAGTACCACCACGCCGACATTGCCCTCACCACCGCGGTGCACCTCAACGGAGACCGCCCACAGTGGTGGGCGCGGCTGGGCTATGCCAGGGAAATGGCGGGCTCGCCGGACTACGCCGCCGAGGCGTATCGAGAGGCCCTGGACCGCAACCCCAATCTGATTGAGGCGCAGCGCGGCCTCGACCGCGTCGCCGGCTAATTCTGTACGTCCCTCACACGGTCGCAACTCATCCCAGGTGCTATATTTGTCGATATGGGAGTGTAATATGAGTGGAATAATCCCGCGCGGAGTCAGGGTGGCTGCGGCGGCTCTGGCGTTCGCGATATTTATGAGCGGTTGTAGCAATCTCTTGACCGGAAACATGTTTACCAACTTCGACGGACCTCCGTCCGCCTCGGAGCTTGCCGGCCGGTACGGTGATGCCGACGATGCCGATGATTTTGTGGACGCGGTTGATGATGCCGCCGGGAGCCGAAGATTTTTTGATGACCTCAGTGACGGTGACCGGAAAGAACTCACCGAGTCTCTGAAGTCGGTTTATGACGATGAGGATGTCGACGATGAGACGCGGCAGCGCGCGGCGGTGCTCGCCGCCGACGTGACGCTCCGGGGCGCCGACTCCGGCGAGACGATTAACAACGTGGCCGACGTGCTCACCTCCAGTGATGGACCCGAGAGTTTCAGCGATCCCGCGGAGCTCATGGACCAGATCATTCCTGACAGCGCCAAGGATGATCCCGAGGCGATCCAGAAAATCCTCGACGATATGGTGGCCGCGGCGGATGCCTACGACGCGCTGGGCAGCTCGCTCACCGATGAAGACGGGGACGGTACGGTGGACGGACCGGATGGAACCAACATGACCGAAGTCGCTCAGAAGGCGGCGGTGGCGATGGTGGTGCGGAACATCGTAGAGCAGGATAAAGATGGGTCCGACGATCTGGCGGATCGTATCGCTAAAGGCACCGTCGGTGACACATCCTACGATGATCCCTTGGATGCCGAAAACTCCGAGGGAGGAGCTCTCAAGAACATTCTAGACGCCGGAGGCCTGGGTGGGTTGTTTGATAGTGAAGCGTAGCGCGCGGGCAGCCGTCACCGTCTCTCTACTGGTGGCGGCAGTAGCGGGACTGCCCGCGGAGACGGTACGGCAGAAGGAGTTTCAGCCCCTCTCGCCGGAGATCCTCGGACAGGGCGGTTCGTACACCGCCGTGGCTGAGGGGTATAGCAGTCTATTTACCAATCCCGCCGGCCTAGCCGGCACCATTGAACCGGAAATCACCCTGCCGTCTGTGAGCGTCTGGGCACACAGCCGGCCCGATCTGCTGTTGCCGACGATCGGTGCTCTCGGTGGCGAGGAGCTGTCCTCCGATGGCGACGAGACCAGTCGAGACGAACTGATCATCGACGCGTTGCGAGAGCAGTTTACCACCAACGGCTTTGGAGTCGGCTCGGCGGTGGGATTTGGCTACGTGGGCAACGGGCTCGGTGTGGGCATGAACATCGCCACCGACAGTTACCTCTATGGAGATACTTTTCCCTTGGGGCTGGAAGGCGAGATTACCAGCCAGTTTACGCTGGTCTTTGGATACGCGCATCCGTTCCGCCTGGGTCCGGTCGATCTATCCGTCGGCGGCGCGCTTCGTCCAAATCTTCGGATCACCTCGCTGGTGGGGTCGGACACTGCTGCCGATTTGATCACGCAGTTTACCGGCGTCGACACCGGCGAGGGCGATGGTGACGAGGACGGTGACCTCCTGAGCTCGATCAATGCACTCAACGGGTGGGGCGTCGCCTTTGACGCGGGACTGCTTGCCGGATACCGAAGCTTCTCGCTGGGGGTGCAGGCGCGAAATATGTTCAATACCACCATGCAGTATTCGCGCAACTCCCTGGACGAGGTCTTCTCCGCGCTCAGCTCCGGAGGACTACCTTCCGCCCCGGAGCAAGGGGACGAGGCCTATGTGTCGGAGCGGTATATCATTCCCGTAGAGCTGAGCCTAGGCGCGGCTTGGCAGCCCGACCTCGGCGAATGGGCGGCGTTTGTCGATCCGGAATTGCATTTCCAGATCACCGATCCTTTCGGGAGCGCCGATCTCGACCCCGATCGCCCCAATTCCTTCTGGACGCGAGTCCACGTGGGCACCGAACTCACGTTCCTCAGGTTTTTCGACATGAGATTCGGCATAAACCAGGGGTATTTCACCCTCGGCACCGGGATGGACCTCATGTTTCTTGATGTGCAGTTCGCGCTTTTTAGCCGGGAGTTCGGACGGTATCCCGGCGACCAACAAGTGGGCGGCGCAGCTCTCGAGTTTGCCCTGAGGTTCTAATTCGTTTCACTGCTCCCGCGCGCTCACCCGGGGGAGCGTGGCTTGACAGGCGGCGCTCTCGCCGGTATCTTTCGGCTCACACACAACGGGCCGCTAGCTCAGCTGGTAGAGCAACGCCCTTTTAAGGCGTGGGTCACTGGTTCGAACCCAGTGCGGCTCAGCACCGGCGTCTTGACGCAGATCGCTCTGTTCGATAGATTGCCGACTCGCACGTCTCCTTCGTCTAGTGGTTAGGACACCGGGTTTTCATCCCGGCAACGGGGGTTCAATTCCCCCAGGAGATGCTTTTCCCGTCTGGTCCATGGGCCGGACGGTTTTTTTATGTCCTCTTGGTCCAAGCCCTCGCGCAGATATTCACGCTCCATATGCTACAATAGAAACTCCATGACCATATACTTCAATACGGAGTGGGACGGCGGCGCCTGGAGCGACCGGCCGGCCGCGGTCGGCGAGATCACAACCGGCCCGCTTGGGGTGCTCTCCATCCTCGAAACGCGCTGTGGCACCTCCGGCACGCACGCCTCCCACGCAGCCCGTGTTGCAGCCATGATGGCCGCCCTCGCGACGCGATCCACTGCCGACGACTGGTTCCACGCCTCCTTTGCCAACGACCCCTGGGCCACTGCCGCGGAGCTCCTCTCCTGCCGTGACGAGCTTCTCACCGCCCGCATGTCCGCCGGTCTCCCCGGTTCCCCGGCGACCAACGATCCGCTCCTCCGTCCGCGCCTCCAGGCGCTCACCGCCCTGACCGAAGATCCCGACATCCCCGGCGACGGTATTCCCGACCGGATTTTGAACGTGTTACACGAACTCCGTTCTGCGGAGTTCTGCACATTG
>JBMCMH010000041.1:0-19716 GCA_048614515.1 Alkalispirochaeta sp.
TCAATGACCCCTTTCAGCCGCTCCTCAAACTCTCCGCGAAACTTGGTTCCCGCCAGGAGCGATCCCAAGTCCAGCGCCAGAAGGCGCTTGTTGCGCAGAGATTCCGGCACGTCGCCGCTGACGATACGCCGCGCCAACCCTTCGGCGATGGCGGTCTTTCCCACCCCCGGTTCACCGATGAGAACGGGATTATTCTTGGTGCGGCGGGAGAGTACCTGCATCACCCGGCGAATCTCCTCGTCCCGGCCTATGACGGGATCGAGCTTTTCCTGACGCGCCAGGGCGGTAAGATCCTTGGTGTACTTTTCGAGCACCTTCATCTTACCCTCGGGGTCTTGACTGTCCACGGACTCCCCACCCCGAACGGTAGTCAGGACCTCCCGCACCGCTTCCGCCGTGACGTTGTGGCTTTTGAAAATCTCCGCCGCACGGTCGGGAGACTCGAGGATCGCGATCAGCATGTGTTCCGTGGAGACGTAGGTATCACCCATCTCCTGCGAAATCGATTCCGCCTTGGCAAGAATGCGTGCCAGGTTGGGCGATGGGTGGAGTTGCGCTCCGTCCCCGGTAACCCGAGGCAACCGAGATACTTCCTTCTCCAACTCCCCGCGAATCAGCGTGGGTTGGGCTTCGAGATGCTCCAGGATACTATCGACCATGCCGTTCTCCTGTTGGAGTAGCGCCAGCGAGAGATGAGCGGCTTCAAGCGTACTGTTGTCGTTCTTATTGGCGTGCGTAGCGGCGTCCTGAATCGCCTGCGACGCTTTCGTTGTAAATCGTTCCATATCCATATTGGTTTGCTCCTGTGGCGGAAATGTTCTTTGTCGGGGGACACATTAAACATACGTATCCGTAGGCCTATCGGCAAGCAGAACCGTTCAGTTGGAGAAAACGCCCTCCACTCTCACAGAAGTACCACCAGATCGTCCGCTGAGCGGTGTTGAGAATCACGGAAACGCGATAGAATAGCCGGTGATGAAACGCTCCAACACCGTACGCATTCTGACCGTTGCGCTCACGCTATTCCTCGCGGGTCCCGCAATCTTCGCTCAAGACTATTCCCCCGTCCCCGGAGGAGAACTGCTGGATCAGTTCCGATCTCCGTTGTTTCTGGCGACGACTCCCAATACCGCCTCCACAGAATCGGTCAGTGGCGATGTAATCAATCCAGCCACCTCCGCGCTCAAGCAGCGGGTCCATATAGACGGCAGTTACGCTGCTATCGTGGGTGACGGACAATGGAACGGCCACAGTGCGGCCGGCGGTGCCTCTATTCCCACCCCGGTGGGGGTCTTCTCCGGTTCACTCAACTACGCCGGCGTCGAGTATGACGCGCTTGATTTGGGTCAACGGGGAAGTCTCAATCTGAGTTTCGCCAAGGATCTGTATTCTACCGTGCTCTTCGGAGCCGGGCTTCGGGGTCACATCGGCTCCACCGGCAATGGCATCGCCGTCGCCGGTGGCCTTGACCTGGGCGTCATTCATCTGCTCGGTACACGAGGTCCGCTCGCGGATCTACGGTGGGGATTCGCGCTCACCCAATTGGGCAACGGCCTATCCGTACGGTCCGATCGTACCGGGAGTCCCGCTCCATTTACCCCGGCTGCTGATATCCAAGCGACACTGATCCGAAACGATACGGTGGATTGGACGGTACATACCGGGGTTAGCGCACCTTCATTTCAGAATGTTCGTCTTCGGGCCGGGAGCTCCACCACCTTTTTCGACCGGGTGAGCCTCAACCTCGGCTGGGATGTGGACCTTCAAGAACACACCGATTCCTCTCGGGAAGCGGGATCGCTCCTCCCGTCGGTTGGACTATCCGTGCGATTTCAGCCCACGTTTGGAAGTGGATCCGACCGCAATGAAGTGGCTGTGCGCGGCGGGTACGCTCCGCTGTATGAGGATGTATGGGCGGCTGGAGCCGGCGTAAACCTCGCCTTGGGTGTAGTGGACGCTACACCGCCGGAAATCTCCGTGGAGTATCCGGAAACGGTCTATATCTCACCTAACAACGACGGAATCTCCGACGAACTCTTGCTTCCGGTACAGATCGAGGATGAGCGGTACGTCACCGGCTGGGCGCTGGAAGTCTACGACGACCAGGACAACATGGTGCGGCGCATTGAGAACTCCGAACAACGGCCGGAGAACGAGGGATTTCGCACCGTCATCGATCGCCTCTTGTACGTCAAGAAGGGGGTCGAGGTACCCGATGAGATCCGTTGGAGCGGCCGCACCGAGGACGGAACCGTAGCAGAGGACGGGGAATACACGTTTTTCGTCCGCGCCAATGACGACAACGGAAATGTCCGAGAGGAGGGCCCGTACACGATCGTAGTGGACGCCACCGCCCCGGAGGTTGTCATATCCGAACCGGAGGGACCGGATGACTTGATCTTCTCCCCCAACGATGACGACATAAAAGACGAGCTGGAACTCGCGCTGGAAACAAGCCGTGAAGACCGCTGGGATGTCGAGGTCCTGGATGTAGAAGATGAGGTGATCTACGAAGACACCCGCGAAGATACCGCCCTGGATAGTTTTACCTGGGACGGGCGCAATACCGAGGGAACCCTGGTGCCGGACGGGGTGTACTCGGTGCGTATCTCCGCGGAGGATCGCGCCGGAAATACCGGCAGCGACCGACTCAACAACATAATTGTGGATACCGAACCTACCCCCATCGCGCTCAACGTTGACATCGGGCATTTCTCCCCAAATGGTGACCGCCGCCGCGATCAGGTGGAGGTGACACCCGACATACCCGTGACCGATGGTATTCGATCTCACACGTTTCGCGTGTACGACTCCGCCGGTACCGTAGTTCGCACCGATGCCGGCGGAGCGTCGGTACCGGAGGAATGGACCTTTTCCGGACGAGACGAAGACGGCACAACCTTACCGGAAGGACGCTATCGAGTGGAATTGGAGCTTACCTATCGAAACGGAAACCGCCCCACCGCGGAGACCCCGGAGCTGACGCTCGATCTGACCCCACCCCGCTTAGCGGTGAGCTCCAGCACCCCCGTGTTCTCTCCAAACGGAGATGGACGTGTTGACTCCGTGCAATTTGTCCATGAAACGGAGCGCGCGGAAACGTGGGAAGCGCTCATATCCGACGAAACCGGCGAGCCGGTCCGCACGTACCAGTGGGACGAGCGCCCCGAAGCCGAATTGGAATGGGACGGACGAACCGCCGACGGTTCCCGCGTACCCGACGGGGAGTACCGCTACCAGCTGACCGGTGAAGACCGCGCTGGAAACCGCCGTACCAGTCCTCCTTTGCCCATTACCCTGGACACCCGGGAAACCCCGGTTTTTGTCTCTACCTCTCGCACCGCGTTTTCACCCAATGGTGACGGAGTGGCCGACACGATCGCGCTCATTCCTGACCTATCCGATCCCCGGGGCGTCCAACGCTTTCAGTTGGAGCTCCTCGACCAGTCGGGAGATTTGGTGGCGGAGATATCTGACAGCGGTGTCCCTGAGTCGGAATATCGCTGGGACGGGCGTGGTCGGCAGGGCACGGTCGTGCCGGATGGATCATATTCGGTGCGGCTTACGGTACAGTACCGCCACGGAAATCGACCACAGGCGGTGAGCATTCCCTTTGAAGTTGATACGGAAGCGCCCAGCGCCACGGTCACTGCCGAGGATACGATTTTCTCACCCGACGGGGACGGCGACAAGGACTCGATCACCATCGACCAACGCTCCAGTGCCGAGGCGCGCTGGCAGGGAGAAATCGTGGCGGCGTCCGATGATACCGTTATCAGGACGTGGGATTTCTCCGGTGAACTATCACCCCTCACCTGGGACGGAACCGATAACGACGGCGCCGTCGCTCCCGATGGTGAGTATCTCTATCGAATCAGCGGGGAAGACCCTGCGGGTAACCGAGTCTCGAGTTCCACCGACCGCTTCGAGATCGATACCCGCGAAGTGGATGCAGCGGTTCGTTTTGGAAGTGCCGCGTTTAGTCCCAACGATGACGGAACACAGGACACGGTGACGGTGGTGCCGTCGATTAGTATCGATACTCCCGTTGAATCCTGGACCGTTAGCGTCCGGAGCGCCACCGACGAGTCCACGGTATGGGAGGAGACGTACTCCGGAGAGATAGAAACGCTCGATTGGGATGGGCGCGGGTCTGATGGAGACGAGGTGCCGGACGGCGAGTATCGGGCGCGGCTCCGTGTAGAATTTGCTCGAGGAGATGAGGCAGTAGTCTCCAGCGCCCGCCCGGTTGTGTTGGACACCGAGCCGCCCCAGGCGGACGTGGAGCTTTCATCACCAATCATCTCACCCAACGGTGATGGGAACCTGGACGAGTTGATTATCACCCAAACCACCAGCGAGGAAGACCGGTGGCGGGCACAGATTCTTGATGACGACGACGCTGAAGTGGGGCGATGGGAATGGAGCGGCCGTGCCCCGGAAACGCTCTCGTTTTCCGGGCTTGATACCACCCGCAGCCGCGTCCCCGACGGCCGGTACAGCTACCGGTTGAGCGCAACCGATGCCGCCGGCAACAGCACCACCGTTGGACCGCTGGAGTTCGAAGTGTATACCGCGGAAACCCCGCTGGAGCTCTACGCTGACCGCAGGGCCTTCAGCCCCAACTCCGACGGCACGCTTGATACCGTCTCATTCTCCGTAACAGCGGGGGACGCCCGCGGCCTCGAACAGTATCGCTTTGCCGTGGTCAATTCCGATGGAGATACCGTCACGGAAGAGTCCGGCGAGGACCTCCCCGATGAATTCGTCTGGGACGGAACCGACGCTTCCGGCGAGCGTGCCGAAGAGGATACCTACATTGCAGAGTTGGACCTTGAGTACCGCCACGGAAACCGGCCGGAGGCCCGCACGCGCGACGTCCTCCTGGATGTAACGCCTCCGGAAATCGACCTCTCGGTATCCCACGAAATATTCTCACCGGACGGAGACGGCCGACGGGACGCGATCGACATTTCGCAGACTACCGGACCGGCAGAGCGTTGGCGCGCAGAAATCGTTGACTCCGACGACACGACGGTCCGTAGCTATTCCTGGAACGAGACCGCCCAGTCGGTCACCTGGGGCGGCAGAGACGCCGCGGGCAATACCGTTCCCGACGGAACCTACACCTACCAACTTTCCGGCACGGACGCCGCCGGCAACACTGCCGAAGCGTCACTTCCGTCGATTACGGTTGATACCAGACCGACCCAGACATTTGTCACCTTGAGCCGGCGGGCGATCTCTCCAAATGGGGACGGCGTGGCCGACGAGCTCACCGTTCGTACGATCACCCGCCGCACCGACGGCGCCGAGCGCTGGGAACTCGCGGTGGTTGATCCTTCCGGTGCGACGATTCGTACCTTTGAATCGGACTCGGTGACGGCACAGGATGCTCTCACGTGGGACGGACGGACCGCGAACGGGCGCGCCCCCGACGGGGATTACCGCATGCGGTACCGCGTGTTCTATGACAACGGCGCGGTTGGGGAGGCCACCTCTCCCACCTTCCGGGTTGATACCCAGGGACCGGAGCTATCGGTGAACCTGGAGGGACTGCCCTTCTCCCCTGATAACGACGGACTCAACGACGAGCTCCAGATATCGCTCACGGCGGAAGACGCGGGAAATATCGAGGAATGGGAGTTTGTGATTCTCGACCGCAACGATCGACCCTTTCAACGGTTTGACGGCCGAGGTCAGCCCCGGAGTGAGCTAATCTGGGACGGACGCAGCAGCGACGGTGAGCGGGTAATCAGTGCCGAGGATTATCCATATCAGTTTACCGCAGTGGATACCACCGGCAACCGGAGCACTGTTGAGGGAGAAATCCCGATCGATATTTTGGTGGTTCGGGACGGCAATCTGCTGAAGGTGCAGATCTCGAATATTAACTTCGCCCCCAACAGTCCTGAACTGGAACTCGACCAATCCACCGAGGATGGACGCAAGAACATCTCGGTACTGGACCGGCTGGTGGAAGTCTTCGACAAGTACCGTTCGTATGAGATCCGGGTGGAAGGCCACGCGGTCAACATCAGTGGGACCGAGCGTGAAGAACAGGAAGAACTGCTCCCGCTTTCCCGCTCTCGGGCTGAGACGGTCCGAGAAGCACTCATTGAGCGCGGGATGGACCCCGATCGGATCACCATTGTGGGCCGCGGAGGGAGTGATCCGATCGTTCCCCACACCGATCTTGACAACCGCTGGAAAAATCGGCGGGTGGAGTTCATCCTGATCAGATAGTGTGCTATAGTCACGACATATGGCGTATTTCTCCGTCCCCGACCTGTCGGCGGCACCACACGTAGGGTTGCGGGCCCGAGTGCTCGCAGCCGCTGCATTGCTCATGGTGGGGTTCTCCATGGTCGCCTCCGCCGAGGAGCGTATCGGCGCCCGGATCGCGGACATCTCACTAGAAGGACTTCGTAAAACGCGCGAAGAGGTCGTCTACAGCCTGCTTGACGTTGAAGTCGGCGATCCGGTCACCGTCGGTCTCTTTCGTACGATAGAAGAGTCGCTGATAGACTCAGACCTCTTTGCCGGCGTCCAGGTGTCGGGACGGCCCGTTGGGGAGGACGAGATAGAGGTGGTGATTGTCCTCGACGAAAAATGGACCCTCATACCGATCCCCTTCTTCAGCACCAATGGAAGTACCTACCAGGGTGGCATGATACTGATTGAGACCAACCTACTGGGCCGCAACAAGCAGCTCATTTCCGCTGGGTTTCTCGGGACCGACGGCGTGCGCGGGTTCGTCGCATATGGAGATCCCGCTCTGTTTGGATCAAATTGGACCGGCGGATTGAGCGCCGGCGCCGGCCGCAACGATGAGGAGCGGCTCCTCCCTGACGGCACCGAGCTGCGCTCATACGAATACAACCAGCAACGCCTGGGAGTCAATCTTGGGTACAATTTCACCCGGCGGGCTCGCATCTCCGGAGGCCTTGGCTACGAGCGGTGGGAGATCATCTCCGGCGAATCGCTCCAGGATACGCAGTTCCTGGAACCCAGCCTGACGGCAACCTATGACGGAACCCGCCCATTTGATGTCCTTCGGATCGGACCACAGGTGCGCGTTAATGGCCGCGCCGTGACTTACCGCTCCGGCTGGGAGGTCGCTGCCCGGGGGGAATGGGCGTTTCCAATAGCCGGCACACATCGCGTTCGCCTCGTGGGTTCGGGAGCGATCGGCGAGATGCCGCTTGTCGCTGAACAGGTGATCAGTGGTGACGGATATCGAACCCTCCCCTTTCAGGCGGTTTCCGCCGACAGCTGGGGAAGTACGTCCGCGGTGTACGATGTGCCGATTGTCAGCGCCGGCTGGGGCGCGCTCGTCCTCTCCCACTTCTGGGAATTGGGGGCCTACACCAATGATGATGTGGATCCTCGAGTGTTCTATGGTCCCGGCGGTGGTTTCAGAGTGTATATCCGACAGGTAGCCATTCCTGCTCTGGGCCTGGACGTGGCCTATAATATGCCCGATGACGGAATCGTATTTAGCTTTTCTCTCGGTGCTCAGATGTAGGAACCGCTGGAATGAGATACCAACGACAAGATTGAGGTGAGGCACCGTTGAGAGAAGGAGACTATCCGGTGATTTTGATCGAGGGACAGATTGGGGTTGGAAAGACAACCATTGGGGAGATTGTGCAAGAACGCGCGGGGGTGCCCCTGTATCGGGAGCTGAGCAACCCCGACACACTAGCGCTATTGGATCGCTTCTATGCAGACAAGCGCCGCTGGGCGTTCACTTTGCAGATACACTTTCTCAATGAACGGTTCCGCATGATCAAACAGATCTTTCGTGACGGCGGAGGCATCCTGGACCGCTCAATCTTCGGCGACCGCATCTTTGCTGAGATGCTCAACGCCGACGGAGATATGAGCGATGAGGAGTTTCGGACGTACAGCACACTTCTGGACAATATGCTGGAGCACACGCAACGACCACACCTGCTGATCTACCTCGACTGTGGCGTGGATACCGCCCTGGAGCGAATCAAGAAGCGGAACCGAGGCCTTGAGTCGGGGATCCCGCGCGACTACCTCATTGGACTGAACGAGCGCTACCTCGCGTGGTATGACGCGTACGACCTTTCACCCAAGATCTTCGTCAACACCGAAGAGTTCCACGTAGATAATCCCTCCCAAGTAGAGCCGGTGATCCAACGGATTCTGGATGCTATCGGGCCTGACTATGGAGCGGGAGGGCGCGAGTCGGTATCCGGTCAGGAACGTTGACAGATCACATCAGTGAACATACCCTTATATATACTGGTTCCGAGAGAGTGCGGGTAGGTTCATCCGCCCGCCGCCGAAGGTGCAAGGGAGCGACCTGGCCAGGCGTTGTCCCGAAACTCTCAGGCAAACGGATCGGAATCGGGCGTGCACACTCTGGAGAGCCGCGATACGCCGCTGTTTACAGTGGCTGTTGCGCACCGACGGGGAACGCCTCGCTGCTGCGCCTACCGGCGGGCAGGGAGGTTAATCTCTCAGGTTACCGGACAGAGTACTCAGGCCATAAGGAGCCGATATGCACGCCAAGAAAACAAGCCTCTATACATGGCACTCAAACCACGGTGCCCGATTCACCGACTTTGCCGGCTGGGAAATGCCGGTTCAATACACCACCGGAACGGTAGCGGAGCATCACGCTACCCGCAATTCAGTTGGCCTCTTTGATATCTCTCATATGGGTCAGGTCCGGGTCTCGGGCGCGGACGCCGCCCGGTGGCTGGCCTCAATGGTCACCGCTGATATTACATCGATCTCCCGAGGAAGCTCGTCGTACGCCCTCCTCTGTAAAGATGACGGCGGAATCATCGACGATCTATTTGTGTATCGCACCGGGGAAGAGGAGTTCCTCATCGTGGTAAACGCCGCCCGCCGGACGGTGGATGTGGCGTGGCTGCGCGATCATCTTCCGGCCTCCGGGGTGACACTCACCGATGAGAGCGACGAAACCGCGATGCTCGCCGTCCAGGGCCCCCGCGCGGCGCACGTGGCTCGCGCCGTTCTGGGAGCCGAGGTTTTCGCGCTCCCCCGCTTCGGTATCGTGGCGGTGCAGTATAGTGGTGGCGCGCAGCCGGTCACGGTGGAAGCGGCTCGCACCGGCTACACCGGTGAAGACGGACTGGAGATCTTTCTGCCCCATACCTCGGCGGAGGAGCTGTGGACTGCCCTTTTTGCCGCCGCCCGGCACCACGGCATTTACGCGATTCCCGCCGGCCTCGGCGCCCGCGATAGTCTGCGCCTGGAAGCGGGGTTTGCGCTCTATGGTCACGAGCTCCGGGAGGACCTGACTCCGGTGGAGGCGAGGCTCTTGTGGGCGTGTAATCTGGAACATGAGTTTATCGGACGAGATGCGATTCTTGCCCGGAAAGCGGAGAAGCCGACCCGCAATCTTCGTCGTCTGGTAATGGTGGAGTCCGGAGTACCCAGAGAAGGATATCCCGTCTTTGACCAGCAGGGCACCGAGGTGGGAACGGTGGTCTCTGGTGGCCGAGCCCCCTCTCTGGATGCCTTTATCGCCAACGCCTACGTGGATCGCACCGTTCCGGCGGACGCCCCGTTGCAGATCGGGATTCGATCCCGAAAATCGGCGGCCCGGCAGAACAAAGGGCCGGTATACAAACCCACATACCATCGTTTGGAGGCGGCGCCTGAGATCTTTGATCGCTCTCCGGAGTACGCGTCCCGGCACCTGGGCCCGCGAGCATCCGATCTCCAGGAAATGCTTGCCACGATCGGAGCATCCTCAATGGATCAATTGGTGGAAGCTACAATTCCCGCCGGTCTTGACCGGGCACGGCCGTTGTCGATTCCGCGGGCGCTCACGGAAGATCAGCTCTTAGGTCGGCTCCGATCGATCGCAGCACATAATACGCCTATGCGGAGCCTGATCGGACTCGGGTACGCCGACACGATCACGCCGCCGGTGATTCAACGGGATATTTTGGAGAATCCGGGGTGGTATACGCAGTACACTCCGTATCAGGCGGAGATCTCCCAGGGGAGGCTCGAGGCGCTGGTAAATTTTCAAACGATGATTATCGAGCTCACCGGCATGGAGATAACCAACGCTTCCATGCTTGATGAGGCCACCGCCGCCGCGGAGGCGATGACAATGGCGATTCGATCGTACCGCGGCACGCCTGATCGCACCCGAGTATGGGTGGACGATCGATTGCATCCGCAGACGATCGCTCATCTCACAACCCGCGCGGCCCCCCTGGATGTTGAAGTGGTCGTCGCCCCGGCCTCCCAATGGAATTTGAGAACCGGCGATGTGGCCGGCGTCATCCAGTATCCCGATACTGACGGCTCCGTGCGGGACTACCGCGACACCGTATCCGCCCTGCATGACTCCGGAGCGCTGGCAATCGTTGCTACCGACCTGCTTTCACTGACATTGCTCTCCGCCCCGGGAGAATGGGGCGCAGATATCGTAGTCGGCAACTCCCAGCGTTTTGGTGTTCCCCTCGGATATGGGGGCCCCCACGCGGCGTTTCTTGCTACCAAGGAATCGCTCAAGCGCCTCATGCCGGGCCGACTGGTTGGCGTGAGCAAGGATCGCAGCGGTCGGCCCGCCATGCGCCTGGCGCTCCAAACACGAGAACAACACATCCGGCGCGACAAGGCGACCAGTAACATTTGCACCGCTCAAGTACTTCTTGCAATCATGGCATCAATGTACGCGGTGTATCACGGGCCGGAGGGACTGCGACGGATCGCCACCCGTATTACGGTCTTGGCCCATGCGCTTCGGGACGTACTCAAGCAGCACGGGTTTCCCGTACTCGAGCATGATCTCTTCGACACCGTGACGCTGGCCACCGATCACGTAACGCAACAGCGACTCATGGCGGCAGCGGAAACCGCCGGATTCAACCTGCGGGCGCACGGGAACGGCCACGTGGGCATCTCCCTTGACGAGAAGAGTTCCGTGGATGAATTAGTCACTCTGGTCCGGGCGTTTGGAGTTGAGATAGACCACACCACGATGGAGGCCGCTGCGGCGGCAACCCGATACCGCCCCGCCCTCACTCAAGAGCGCACCTCCAGCTACCTCACCGACCGGGTATTCCACGCGCATCGCAGCGAGACGCAGCTTCTGCGGTACATCACCACCCTCCAGAGCCGCGATCTATCTCTGGCGCAATCGATGATTCCGCTGGGAAGCTGCACAATGAAGCTCAACCCAACGGCGGCAATGGTTCCGATTACGTGGCCGGAGTTCGCCTCGATTCACCCATACGCGCCCCGGTGGCAAGCTGGGGGCTATCGGATGCTCGCAGACGAACTGTCCGCATGGCTCAGCGATATCACCGGGTTTCACGGCTGTACCCTCCAACCCAATAGCGGCGCCCACGGCGAGTACACCGGCCTCATGATTATCCGCTCATGGCATCAGAGCCGGGGCGATCACAATCGCCGCGTCTGTCTGGTACCGGACTCGGCGCACGGCACCAATCCAGCCTCCGCAACGATGGCAGGCATGGAGGTGGTTGTCGTAAACAGCGCAGAAAATGGGGACATCGATCTCGATGACCTCCGGGCGAAAGCCGATGCCCACCGTAATGAACTGGCGGCGATGATGGTGACCTATCCGTCCACGCACGGGGTATTTGAAGAAGGGATTCGCGAGGCGATTGAAATCGTTCACGACCGAGGCGGCCAAGTATACATGGACGGTGCAAACATGAACGCCCAGGTGGGAATCACCAGCCCCGGGGACATCGGAGCCGACGTGTGCCATCTCAACCTCCACAAGACGTTTGCAATACCCCATGGTGGCGGCGGCCCCGGGGTGGGGCCCGTTCTCACCGCGGAACATCTCACGCCGTTTCTCCCGGGAACGGTGGACAACGTGGGCCCCACCGGCGTCGTAGTGGGGGCACCCCTGGGAAGTGCCGGAGTTCTCCCTATCTCCTACGCATACATCGCCATGATGGGTCCCGAAGGGTTGCGCCGCGCTACAGAGACGGCGATTCTCAACGCGAATTACATCGCCGCCCGGCTCAAAAATCACATCCCTGTGGCCTTCACCGGCCGCAGCGGGTTTGTGGCGCACGAGTGCATCCTTGACTTTCGCCGGATTGAGAAGGAGACCGGCGTCACCGTGGAAGATGTGGCCAAGCGGCTGGCCGACTATGGATTCCATGCGCCCACCATGTCCTGGCCTCTGCATAGTTCACTTATGGTGGAGCCCACGGAGAGTGAAGACAAAGCCGAACTCGACCGTTTCTGCGATGCGATGCTGGGTATTATGGGCGAGATAGAAGAGATCCGGACCGGGGCGATCGCCCTGGAGGACAGTCCCCTGACCTATGCACCGCACACGCTGGAAGATGTCACCGGCGAGTGGAATCGAGCGTACACCCGTGATCAGGCGGCTTACCCTGCACCGTGGATTCGCCAAAACAAGTTCTGGCCCGCCGTAGGACGTGTGGACAACGTCCACGGCGACCGTCACCTGGTGTGTAGCTGTGCACCCTTGGAGAGCTATCGCGAATCGATACGGGTCGGTACACTGTCCACCGGCGCCCATGACGGATGACGTAGCGGACTACTACAACACAAACACCGCCTCATTTCTGCGATTCGGCCGCGGTAGCCGAAGCACGGGTACGATTCATCGGGCCCTGTGGGGTCCGGGCATTACCTCGCAGCGACAGGCGCTGGACTTTGTCCACGCGCGAATTATCCGCGCCCTTCGAGACGTGGTGATTCAGGAAGGGAGCGGGGTACGTGGGCAGCCGCCGCTCCGGCCGGCGGATTTGGGGTGCGGCGTTGGCGCATCCATGGTTCGGATCTCTACCGCGCTCAACGCTGAGGTCGGCGAGGTTACGATCAGTCCCGTGCAACAGCACCACGCCCAGGCCCGCTGAACCGCGGCACCCCAACGGTGTCTCGCGTGCATACCGGTGATTCTACCAACCCGGCGGTCCTCGCCGCGGTGGCGGACCGCGGACCCCTGGATGGGATCTGGATGATCGAGGCGTACAACCATGCCGTGGACGGGGATGCACTCCTACGGGGCATCTCCTCCATACTCCGCCCTGGGGGGAGTTCTGGCGATCTGTGATGACGTTCCCGAGGATCGGTTGGTCAACGGTCCGTTGAACCGGATGGAGCGAGCCGAGTCGTATGGGTTATCGTTTGTGGGAGCGGAAGACTACAGTAACTACGTGGCGGTAGACCGACCCCGGGACTTGCTGGTGCGGACGGTGGCGGGACCGGCACGCCCGATGAACCTCTCGGAGGTACGTGGGACAACCTGCGCGGGGGCAACGCGTTGCAACAGTTATCCAAAGCGCGACTCATCCGGTACGGATTACATCTCTTCCGTCGCCGGTGAGGAACGCCATCGTCTCGAGAAACCGCACCGCCCCCTGCATACTCCGCTCCCAAGAATGGAATTGCCCGGCCCGTTCTCGGGCCGCTCGCGCCATAGCACGCCGTTTGTGCGGATGATCCGCGGCGTCTTTGATCGCGGCGCGGACCTGGCGCACCGATCCGGGGCGCACCAAGTAGCCATCGGTGTTGGGGCGCACGATGTCTCGGGCGCCGCCGGCGGTAGGCGCGATCACCGGAATACCGCGGGACAGCGCCTCAAGAAATACGATTCCAAACCCTTCGTACTGGGACGGCACAGCAAAGAGATCTGCATTTTGGAACTCGCTCTCCAGGAGGTCTGCCGGCGCACGGCCCCGAAGAAACACACGGTCCGTAAGCTGCCGTTGAGCGATAATATCCCGCAGCAGCTCGGTATATCGCGTGTCCACGTGGGTATCACCGACGATCGTGAGCTGCACGTCCGGAACGGCTGCTACCGCAGACACCACCGTATGGAAGTTTTTGCGCGGAATCACGGACCCCACCGACAGTACCCGCAGTGGTGTGCGTGGTGCAGTAGTGCGCCCGGCATGCGTATTGGGAGCGGGAGCAACAGAGGACGAGAGAGACGGCTTCACTCGTCCGTATCCCGCCCAGTCACCTCCAGGATACGCCACGGCGGACGGCTTCCGGACACCGGCCACCGCCCGCACCCGGTTCAGTGTGACGGTGCTATTGCAGAGCACACTATCACACTCCCGCAAGAACTGGCGCTCCCAACGGCGAGATCGGGGATGCATACCCCCCTCGTCCGAGCGCAGGTGATGGACCAGCCCGGTAATGTGTACTCCTGGGAGCACGCGTCGGAGTACCGACAACCAGGGCCCGACAGCGGCATGGTTTAGCTCGTCAATAACGACCACATCTGGACGAATTTCTGTGAGCCGCGCGATGATTGCTAACTCATCACTCCCGCGATGCGCCGCCGATACACTTCCCCCGGTGCGCACCGCCTTCAAGGTCCGGCGTCCAATCCGGCGCTGCTCACGATAGCCCAGCGCCGGCGGCTGCGATGCGATGGTAACGTGATGTCCCATCCGCCGCAGTTGACTTACCAGGTATTGGTCGTAGAGATATCCCCCGGAGGGCTGATCAAGATCACCGAAAATGACAAGCGCCACACGCATAGAGACTCAGTCGGTGTTAGGAAACCGGCGCGGTAAACGACGCCTTCGCCTGAGCGTGCTCCCACATGGTAATCGTTGCCTCCCGCACCGTTTCCGCCGACAGCCCCGGTACGATCTCTTCCCACGCCACCTGAGCAAATCGCTCAATACTGGGATTGGTCCCCGCGAACGCCGGTGTATCATTGAGCGTCTGATCTCGATACCGCGCTACAAACGCCTCGAGTCGCGCCTCAATATCTACGATATCTACCATGTAATTGTGCTGATCAAGTGACGTCCCGGTGAGGGTGATCTCCACCGTAAAGTGGTGGGAGTGGTTCTCGTTTTCAGGGCCCCAATCGCCCCCGATCAGATAGTGTTGGGCGATAAAATCACGAATTACCGAAACACTATACGTACCGTTTTGCATATCTCTCTCCTTTACCTGTGCTCAATACCCGTGCGTCCGCCGGTGCGGATCCCTTCGCCTGAACCGTTCGCACCGAACCAGTTCACGCTCGTTTCAGTACCGAATAGACACCCACGGTTCAACCGACGAACCTTCTGAGATCTCGGTGAACAGCCCATTGAGCTCGTCCAGTGTAATCTCTCGTCGGGCGATCTTCTCCAGATTAAGATGCGGCATCATGTGCCAGACAATTCTCGAACGGCGGGCGTAGTCAATCCGACCGTGCACGGAGAGAGGAATCGTACTGACCTGGCTGGAGATCAAACGCAGCCGACTCCGGTGAAAACGCCCGCCCAAGGGCAGCGCCACGTCTCGGTCTCCATACCACGAACCAACAACGATCCGCCCACCAAACCCCATTGCCGCCAAGACGTTGCCCAGGGCGTTGGGATTTCCGGTCAGCTCGAAGGCAACATCGAACCCTTCGTAGGTGCCGTGGTAACGCCCGGGATACTCGCGGAGGCTCGCAGATGCCTCCTCCAACGACGCCACCACCCGCGCCGGGTTGTCTTCCGGAATCCCGGAATCATCGTGAAGGTAGCGACGTGCCCAGGATCGACGCCGCTCCTCCGGCTCTACCACAACGACCCATCCGGCGCCACTGCGGACGGCAATCCCCGCAGCTATCAACCCCACGATCCCGGCTCCCACGATTACCACCGCCTCTCCCGCCAACACCCCCGCGTCCCAGTGCACGGACAACGCGGTCTCCGTATTGGCGTACAGCGGAGCCAAATCTGCGGGCACTGTCTCAGGAATTGGTAGCACAGCATCGACCGGGAGAATTGCGTGAGTAGCGTGGGAATGGAAGGCGTACACGCGTCGACCGAGCCACTGATCACGGTCGACGTCGGATCCACAAAACGATATCCGCCCGGTGAGGATATAACCGTACCGCAGGGGGTAGACAGAATCCCCGGTGCGCTCGCCGGCTGCCGCATCCAATCTCAGCGTCTCCCGCGCAGCTCCGGAATACGTGGCGTACTCACTACCGGGACTCACGGCGCCCCATTCGGCTTCTACCACTACCTCTTGGGGACCGGGAAGAGCAACCTCTTCTCGGATTACCTGTCCATAGAACGGACGTTGTACTTCCCACACCCGGCGCTGCAGACCCATTACGCCCGCGCCTCGGAACGCAGCGAGAACACGAGCGCATCACCGCCCACTTGAAACCGCCGGGTCATACCCCGTTGACAGTATCCCTCCACCAGTTCCCACGGAACCGGCCGATACCCATCAAGCGTGTGGGGGGCAATCGTCACGGCCATGGCGTCGATATGTGCCGTGGAAAGAAACGATCGCAACACGCGCCCACCCCCTTCTACCATGACGCTCTCCAGTCCCAGTGCCCACAACGCCCCGAGAGCGCCGTCGAGATCTACGCCACCGTGAAGCGACTCACCAGCCCGCACGACCGATCCCCCCGCTTGGTGGATCCGAGCTACCGCTGCGGGAGACCGGTGTATCGCCTGGTCGGTGGTGAGTATGATCGGTCCCGGTCGCGCGTCATCCCGGGCCTCACAGAAAATTCGTGCTGAGGTGGGGCATCGCAGGTGGGAATCCAAGACGATTGGACGGGGACTCGCCCCCGCAACCAACCGCGTGGTAAGACGAGGATCGTCAGACAAGACGGTGTTAACGCCCACCAAAATCGCCGAATGCCGGGCGCGAAGCGTGTGCGTAATGAACAGAGACTCTGCTCCGGAGATGGCAGCCGGCTCGCGGCTTCGAGTCGCGATCGACCCGTCTGAAGCTTGAGCCCAGGAAAGCGTCACCCACGGACGCTGAGACGCCGCCTCCGCCGTCCGGCGAAAGAATACGGAATGTAGATAGTCGTTGACGGAATCAGCGACTTGCAGTTCGTCCAAGGGAACCACCGCCACCGGTCAGAGGCTCGCCGAGATCCATGATGTGATTCATTCTATGGACTTTCGTCAGCAGATAGTTGCGGTTATTGTGATTAACGTTATTGGGCTCAATAGCAACTCGGTCGCTCACCGCTACCCCCAGACGCGTAAGATCGGCAATCTTGGCAGGATTGTTGGTAAGCAACCGCACCGACTTAATACCGAGGTCCGCCAAGATCAATGCGGCCACCGTATAGTCCCTACTATCCGCCTGATGACCCAACAGGAGATTAGCATCCACCGTGTCGTGCCCTTGATCTTGCAAAACATACGCCCGCAATTTCTCACCAAGTCCTATGCCGCGCCCTTCTTGGCGCATGTACACCACCACGCCTCGACCGGCTTCACCAATCATCTCCATGGACCGGTTGAGCTGCTCTCCGCAGTCGCAGCGCTGTGAACCCAGCACATCTCCGGTAAAACACTCACTATGTACTCGGACAAGGACATCTTGACCACCGTCGACATCACCAAGCACAAACGCCAGGTGCTCTTTGTCATCAAGAGAGTTGGTATAGAGACACAACTGAAACTCACCAAACCGGTTCGGCACGCGCGCACACGATGTACGGTCCACAGAAGGTTTCGCCATAGCATGTAAGGTACCCTGTACCAGATTCATCGTCAAACCCAAAAAAGCTAACTTTTGGAAGAACCATGCCGCTTGAGCTCGGAGATCAAGCCTTGAAATTTGGGCGTCAACTCCGGGCGGACCCGACAAATATCATTGTGCGCATCCAGAACGAACGAGCTGTCCACATCGGTCCCGTGATGCCGAGGCATCGTCTCCAAATAATCCTTCTCAACTGCGTGCAATTCTTCGTCTTCAATGATCGTGAAATAGTTGCTCAGCTTAGTCTTTTCAATGACGTTGGCCACCGCATCGGAAGGGTTGCAGATAACGAGGGAGCCGCCGTGCGCCCGTTGCTGTTTGTGGAGCCGAATCAATGTTCCAATGGTGGTACTATCAATGTAGGTAGCGTTGTCCAAGTCAACAAAGACCGAACTTTCTTGGTGCACACGAGTCCATTCCTCGACATGCCGATACATCGAATACGCCTCGGTGGCTGTGACCCGACCGCGAATGAAGAGAAACAGCTCATCATCATTGCACCAGAAATACATACCTGCATCCGACGGCATTCCCACTCCTAATAGTTAGCATATCAGCCCCTCCGCAGTTCGTGAAGGACTTGCGGAAACCCGGGAAGATGGGATATCTTACTCCCAACAAGGGCGTATAACTCAGTGGGAGAGTGCTACCTTCACACGGTAGAAGTCACTGGTTCAAATCCAGTTACGCCCAGTTATCACCATTCCGAGGAGACCGCCGCGTGGCGGTCCTTTTTTTGGATTTTCATGTTGAACCATCCGGTTCTGCGCGGCATTCCGGGTGTCCCAACGCTCAAGACCGGATCGAGCCGGTCCAGTTCCGCAGCAGACCAGGGCATGCCTTTTGTCACGCTTGGCGGGCGGGATAGTTCAGGATAGATTTTACTACATTTTACTTTAATTGTTGTCGATGTTATCATGCTTAGAAGATGGAAGAAGAAACCCGCAGTCGGATAGATCGATACCTCCGGGAAAACGCTGGTATCATTCGGACCGCCCATTTTCAACGCGCAGGTATACACAACAAATATATCTCCACGCTGATCGATGAAGGAAGAATAGTCCGTGTTAAGCCGGGGCTTTACATCGCTCAGGACATGCAGACTGCCGCGGGATATTTCGAAGTCCAGATAGCAATACCCACCGCTGTTGTTTGCCTGGGCTCAGCTCTCACATTCTACGATCTGTCGACGTATGAGCCTCCGTCCGTCCACGTTGCTGTTCCTCGCGGCAATCGAATACGCCCGCCGGAGTTCCCTCCAATCAAGCGGTTCACCTTTGGGGAACTCAGGTATAACCTCGGAATCGTACAGGAGAAGCTCGAAGGGCGAACGTTCAGGATCTACGATCGGGAAAAGACGATCTGCGACGTCATTCGATTCCGCCGAACTCTCGGGCAAGATGTGGTAAACGAAGCGATCCGCACCTACCTCACAGGACGAGACATAAGCATAGATCGTCTTCTGAAATATGCCCGTGAACTGAACGAAGAGGGCCCGGTTCAAACACATCTGAGGATATCGATGTAAGAAGGCTTCATTTAACCTGCCCTGCGCCCCCGGAAGTGATCTTTGTACCGCCGGAGCACCTCGTTGATGAGGGTTTGATACTGCCCGCCCTGCTCCTTGAACCAATCAACGATATCGGCGTCCAGGCGAATAGTCACCGACTGCTTTTTTCGTACCAGCTCTTCCGGAGGCGGTAGCGCGTCCTCGATCCGCTTTGCGCTTCGCAAAGCTTGTTCAACATCAGTCGGAGCGTCCTGGTAATTAGCGTCGTCTTTTGGGTCGATCTCTTTGTTCATAACTCCTCCTGAAAATACAAGCGTTTACCGGAACGCCAGTATCCCGCTCCGATAATTCTGATACGATCATCTCGCACCGTGTACCGAACTGTTGCAACCAAGCCGTCAACGATACCGATACAAAAGAATCGACTCTCGTCAGCGCTGTGCTTTACATCCTCGAGGATGATCCGACGAGGGTCGAAGAACGCCTGCTGGGCGCGTTCAAACGACAAGCTATGCTTCTCTTGATTGATACGGTCTTTGTCTGGATCCCACTCGAACGTCACATGTACATACTAATGTATTTACAGACGGACAGCAAGTTCTGAAAAACAAACCCAACGGTAAAAGTCGGGTGAATCACCCGGAAAACGACGGAAAGGCCGGGAAAAGGCAAAATTCACCTTCAGACGGTAGAAGTCACTGGTTCAA
>JBMCMH010000042.1:0-19527 GCA_048614515.1 Alkalispirochaeta sp.
GGTATCCTCTCCGGCAGTACGCGAAAAACTATGAACGGTAGCCCCGTTTTGGAGAAATGTCTCCACGATCTGCCGCCCGATACCGCGCGATCCGCCGGTGACCAGGGCGATTTTCCCATCAATCAGCATTACTGCAACTCCTTAGCGATCGCTTCAATCTCTTCCAGCGTCCCCGCAGTGCGCACGCGATCCATGGGCCACTGGTCATCGGTTTTACCCACTGCGTTCCACAGCCCCTGCAGCACCGATCCCGGTCCCACCTCCAACAGGAGCTCAGCGCCGTCTGCCAGGAGCGTTCGTTCCTCGGTGGTCCATCGAACGGTGTGCACCAACTGGTCGAGACACAGCACGCGCGCTTCCTCGCCGTCGGAGATTTCTCCGCCGGTGACATTGGAATATACCGGATGCGTGGGGTGCGAGAATGAAACGCTCCGGACGTGATCGGCAAACTGCTCGCGAGCCGCTTCCATGAGCGGAGTATGAAATGGTCCGGACACGTGAAGGCGGCGCATGCGTCGAACACCGCCCTCCTTGAGGGCGTCGGCAGCATCACGCAAGCCCTGGGGCGTTCCGCCGATGACCGTCTGGACCGGACTGTTGTAGAGCGAGGGATAGGCGTGGTCGATACCCGCCCGATGCAGAATGCGCTCGATATCCGGAAGATCCAGCCCCATGGCCGCCGCCATCCCGGCCCGTCCCTCGTCGCTATCCCACGTGCGACTGACCGCTTCCATGATGCGACCGCGATGCAACACCAAATGGAGCGCGTCGTGCGATGCAAGCACGCCCGCATCCACCAACGACGCATACTCTCCAAGGCTGAACCCCGCAGAGCGGTTGCTGGTAACTCCAAACTCCCTCAGCACTTCCCGCGCGGCTAAATTGGCTACGGTGATCGCGATCTGGGTGTTATCCGTCTGCTTGAGGTCCTCCTCGGAACCGTGAAAGAGGAGGTGCGCCATGTCCTTGCCGGCTGTGTCCGATGCGGCGGCAAATATGTCGCGGACGGCAGCACTGTGATCATACAAGTCTTTGGCCATTCCAGGAAATTGCGCGCCCTGACCGGGATAGAGAAACGCGATGTTCATACACAGCACGATACCATACAGCGCGAAGCCACTTCAAGCTGTCGGTTCGCGACCGACAATCACCGCCGATAGTTGGCTCCCGCGCGGCGATCTGATACCTTCAGGGTCAAAGGAAATCAAGGGTGAACGCAAGAATTGCTTCCGTCGGGGCGTATGTACCGGCACGCCGTATGCACAATGATGAACTGGCCACGTTCCTCGATACCTCCGACGAGTGGATCTACTCTCATACCGGTATTCACTACCGCCATATCGCGGCGGACGACCAAGCGGCCAGTGACCTGGCGGTGCCGGCGGCCCGCATCGCCATGGAACGGGCGGGAGTGCACCCTGAAGAGATCGATCTCGTGTTGGTTGCCACCAGCACCCCGGACTATGTGGGCCTCCCCTCCACAGCGTGTGTGGTTCAGGACAAACTGGGAATCCCCTCCGCCGGCGCAATGGATGTGATGGCGGCGTGCACCGGCTTCATCTACGGACTAGAAACCGCCCGAACCTATATCGTCGCGGGCGCTGCCCGCAACGTACTGCTCATTGGAACCGAGGTGTACAGCAAGATCATCAATTGGGAGGATCGCCGCACGGCGGTCCTCTTTGGAGACGGCGCCGGGGCGGTGGTGGTGCAGCCGGGGAACGATGGTGATTCATCGCGAATCCTTCCGGCGGTATTGGGCTCGCGCGGCTCCGGCGCAGAATCGCTGTACCGCTCGCACGGAGGAACTCGCCACCAGTACGTTCCCGGCGCAACCCCCGAGGCCGATCTGAAGCTCAAGATGGACGGTCGCGCCGTCTACAACTTCGCGGTATCCACGGTGGTGGATACGATTCGCGAGCTTCTCACGCGGAACGACACCAACTTCGAAGCGGTGGACTGGGTGGTTCCCCACCAGGCAAACGAGCGAATCATCAACGCCGCCGCCAAACGGGCCGGCTGGAGTCGGGACCGGTTCTACGTCAACATCGCGGAGTACGCCAACACCTCCGCCGCCTCGATTCCGATCGCGCTCAACGAGATGTACGAGGCGAACCGCCTCACGCGGGGCGACCTCCTGGCGACGGTAGGCTTCGGCAGCGGCCTCACCTACGGGGGGAATTTACTGTACTGGTAGCTCCGACTGAATCACCGCATCCTCCGCTCGGGTGAGCTGCAGGGCAACTTCCTCCAGCGCTCGCCGTAGATCCTTTCGGCCTCCCCCGTGTCGCACGCGGCCGCGGCGTACATCCCGCGAGGACCTGCGCTCCCGGAGAACGTACCGCAGCGCTCCATCACCGGCGGTCAGCTCCAGGACCAGGGAGCTCTCGGGAGTGACCACGAATCCCATACGTTCGAGCACCCGCGAAGCCTCTCGCTCCGAGAGCTCGTTGACATCGACCGTGCCGATCGCCACCGGAACCCTGAGACCGTTCGTCACCATCTCACCCGGAGAGAGCACCCACGCCTCGGTGGCGGCTTGTATTCCCCGGCGGTCGGCTCCCCGAGCCCGATAGATCCCCCGCAGCGCGGTGGCACGCGTATTCCGGTCCCACCTTCCCCGGAGTTCCGGGAGCAGCCGGGAGAGCGCCTCTCCATCGTCGGTGATTCCGGCGGTAAAGACCTGGTACTCGATCTGCGCCGCCGGATTAAACGCCGTCTCAATCGCTTCCGCCGCTGCCGCGTGGCGCAGCGCTACGGCGGGCCGGTGTTCCGCCGCGATCATGCGGCTCCAGAGAGCCAACAGCTCCCGGCCGGCCGCCGCGTAGGACTCTGCAAGAGTGAGGCGCTGCCTCCGCTCCAATCCCCGGTAAAACCACGCCCGAGCCCGGGCGGCCACCATCCGGGCCGGTACTGCTAATCGCTGCCGCCACGCCCCGGGCCGCTGTAGACGGAGCTGGTGGGCCAGTGCCTCGTACGCCTTGGCGTAGGCGGTGTATACCTGCCGCTGGTACCGGTCGGGATCGGTCCCATAATTGTACATCCAGTTTCCGGTGTCGTTCTCGGTGATGCGGTCCAGCCGGGCGATCGCCTGCTCCGGATACCCGGCGTCCACCCAGAGCGATGCGAGACTCAACTCCGCAAGGGGACTCACCTCATCCAGCGCCGCCGCGCGCCGATAGTCGTCGGCGGCCGCCACGACACCCCGCTCCAGCTCGCGCAGCTCTCCCCGAATCATATATCCACTGGAACGGTCCGCCGTTTCCAGCGACCGCTCGGCGGCGGCGTACGCGTCGTCATAGCGGTGAAAGTTTGCGTACAGGATACTGAGGTTATAGTACGCCACCGCTTGAAAGACCTGGTCGTTGACGCGCTCCGCTTCATCTATGGCTGCGCGGTACGTTTCCTCCGCAGCGGAAAAGTTCCACTCACCGGAGTATACCGTGGCCAACGTCATCATCAGGTCGCGGTCGCCGACATTGCCCTCCAGTGTCGTTTTCAGGAGCCGTCGCGCCTTGGAAAGCCGTTGTAGTTTGAAGTACTGCCACGATAGATCACCGATGACCGTGAGATCGTCAGGGTAGCGGCGGTGAAGTTCTTCCAGCTCAGTGAGCGCCGCTTGGTCCTCATTGAGCCGCGCCAACGCACGACTCAGCGCATACCGCGTTGCATAGTCCGGAGCTCCCGCGGTGAGCGCATCCCGGTAGGCGTCTCGCGCTCCCGCAAACACGTTCTGATCGAAAAAGAGATCACCCTGTAAGAGGGGAAAGCGGTGATCCTCCGGAAATCGCTCCCGTCCGCGACGAATCCGTTGCAGCGCCTGCTGGTAGTTCTCCCTCTGTACCGCCGTTTCTGCTCGCTGGAGCAGTTCGTCAGCGGATTCCTGGGTAACGGGTTGGGCCGGGACGAAGACCTCGCTGGTGGGGAGCAGCACCATGACAATAACAAGGAGGCCCAGGGAGGCTCCCGCTCTATGGTGCCGTCTGGAAACTGGACCGGACCCGTTGGGGCGACTGGGAACGCCGGGAGGGAAGACCTCCACGCTCCGGACAACCCGTACCGGCAAGACCGATTCCAGTCGCTGGAGCTCCGCGTACGAAAACGTCGGGGCAAACCGAGCTCGTTCTTCAGTTTCCACCGGCACGCATCCGGTTGCCTTCCTATCGCCACCGGAAGCCCCGTTCCCGGCGGGGCGTACCCTGACCCTCCGGGCTCGGCGGATAATCAACAGTGCCGCGCGACGCGGATCGCTCCTACGCACCGCCCGCCAGCGTCGACGCCGCCGATACCACCACAGAGAGAGCAGCAGCACTCCACCGACCGCGGCACCCCACAACGCCATTGCAGTTCGTGGTGGCTCCGCCGCCCGTTCGGCATCGCCCGGCGGCTCCTGCACCGGCGCTGCGTCGCCGCCTCGGGTCAGTATCTCCTGTACCAGCTCCGACAGGTGCTCCCGATCGATGTGGTAGTCGGTGGCGAGCGTCTCTCCGGGAGCGATTCGTTGGGAGGTGGGGTCAAACTCTACCCACCCGATCCCGTCAAACCACACTTCCACCCAGGCATGCGCCATGTCGCCCCGGACGGGATAGAACTCCAGCATTCCCGCCGAGGGATCGGTAAAAAACCCTACCGCCACGCGACTGGGGACATTTAGGGAGCGCAGCATGAGCGTCATGGAGAACGCGAAGTACGAGCAATAGCCCTTGCGACTCTCGAACAAGAAATGCTCGAGTTGGTTTCCCGCCGGTGACTCCCCGGGGGAGAGACTGTAGTAGTACTCGTTGAGAAGGTGGTTGAGTACCGCCTGAACGGTATCGTAGTACCCGTCCACTTCGGCAGTGATTTCGCGCGCCAAGGCGGCAACCCCTTCCGGCACCGGCCCCTGGAGGTACGCCTCCCTCCAGGCGGGGGGTAGATCATCGGGCCACTCCACCTCCGCGAGCGCGCGTTCATCGTCTGCGGGATGAACCGATGAGACGACGTACGCGTTATTGAACGATGAATCCGACCAACCCTGAAGGCGCGTTACTTCCCGCGGCGTGTTGACCGCAATCAAGGCGTCGGGGTCAAAGTTTACGATGTAGTATTCCTGGTCGACGGAGGCGCCGCGCGGCGGTGAATCCTGGTCGGCGAGGGTGGGAGGTGTCGTCGTGATGGGTGGTGGTTCGCTGCCGGGGAGCGCCCCGCCGGTAGCCGCCTCAACCGAGAGCGGCGGTACCGGCGACGGCTCGTCGGTGGCATCGCGTCGGTAGAATCCGCGGCGCGGGGAGTAGCCACTCAGTACGTAACGCCGAAGGAGTCGGTCCGGGGGAGCGTGTGCTTCGCGGTAGAGAAACACCAGATCCCGGCTGAGGCTGATTTCCGGTTCCAGCGACACGTAATCGGCAAAGTCGAACTGGAACGCTGTGGGCCGCAGCAAACCGCCGCCGGCCTCTACCGCCCGCGCTTGCCAGCCGCGAAACGCCACGCCAAACACCACCAGCAGCGCCAGGAGCAGTATCGATCCGCTCACCACTCCCCACCGCAGGCGGGCGCGTACGTCCCCGGAGGTTGCTTGATACGCGAGCAACCCCATCGCCGTGAGAACCGCGTAGCCCGCATACCAGCTGGGATGGGAAAACAGACTCAACTCAAACCGCGCTTGTGACCAGAAAACCACAACCACCGTGAGCGTCATCGCCGGTACAAACAACATCCGCCCTGCCGGGCGACGGCGCACCCAGCGGTCCCACAGGAACAAGAGTTCCGCTATCACCGCCGCCGGAAGCAGATGCCAGCGGATGAGCACGAACTGCCGTTCCCACCATCCGCCACGCTCCAGAGGACCCGCAGCGATCCACAGGAGCGCCGCCGTCGCCACGACCGTCACCGGTATCAGCAGCGCGGACACCACGGCCGCACCCCGGCGCGGTGGGAGGGCCCGCTCCGTGACCACCGCCGCCGCGAACAGCGCCACCGGGAGCCCCAACGGCATCAGTCCGGATAGGTAGCGCTGTACGGGAATCACCAACAGCAGCAATAGCCCCCGTCGCAGGAGACCGTTAATCCAGGTACGAGATCGTCCGTTCACGACCATCTCCTTGGGGATGCTGTTGGTCCCACACCAGAATTTCGCGGCTCCGTCCCGCCGGCGCCGCCGGTGATCGGCCGGTAGCTACCACGAGCGTGTGCGCCCCGCCGGGGTGTACTCGATGCGGGCCCGGCGGGATGGGATCGATCAGAAATCCGTAGACCGGGTCTGCCGCGGCCAGTGCCCGGCGTCCCTCATCCACCGTGCCCAGTACCAACGCCCCCCGCTGATCCACCTGCGCCGACAGGGTCACGGAGCAATTGGGGCGTTCCAGCTCCACCGCCACTCCCAGGGCCGCCGAGATAAGTTGATCCAATTGGGAGTGCGATTCAACCCCGCGAATATCAACCAAGATCTTCGCCGCAATCGACGGGGGAGGAATCTCTTCGCCGATCCGAACGAAGAGCGTTTCGCTGTGGGCATACGCCTTCCAGTTGATGCGGCGCGTATCATCGCCCGGATGGTAGGGCCGCGCCTCGATGAGCTCCTCGCTGCGGTCGCGGGAAAGCCCGTCGGCTCGGGTACCGGCCACGACGCCCGGCGGGATAAACCGCTGCGCATCGGAAGACGCCTGCGGCAGTACTCGCAGAAGGGGCGGATACGGTGAATCCCCGATGTCCTCGGTATACTCAAGCACCACGCGAAACAGCGAGAGGAGATCGGTGAAACGCACGGTGACGCGTTGCAGCCGGTACAACCCGCGGGGAACGGGGGCGCAGGGAATTGTGATCGCCGGGGAGGTGGTGTGCGCCCCGGGCGGCACCCGCGCGCCATAGGATACCGGCGCGCCGGCAAGGTGAGTTCGGGTACCGGCAACCAATCGTACCGTGGCGTACCCATGCACGAGCCACGGCGGCCCCACACACGTTATCGCCGGCGCGGGGTCACACTGATCTCCGTGCATTACCTCCCAGGTACGCACCGGCGGATAGACTCCCGCCCGGGAGAGGCGCGCCCACCGGACTACCGCCACCACCAGTGCGTGAGCGAGGGTTACGGCGAGTCCCACCCCCACCAACAGTGCCACCGGCTCCCTTCGGGGAACGCCGGAGCTCAACGCCACCGCAGCGGCAAAAAAAAAGCGGCGGCTCCGGCGGTGGGCACGATCTTCCGGCGAAACCGAAGCGGAGCCGTTTCGTCGGGAAACCCGTTAGACACCGTCCGCCTCCCGCAAATCTGCAACCGCCGCAGCCACATGTTCCCGAACGATTTCCGCCGCGGAATGTTCGTGCCCTGCTGGACGGACACGATGCGCCAGCACCGCGACGGAAAGATCCTGAAAATCACGATCCGTCACGTAGTCACGACCCCGCAGGTAGGCCAAGGCCCGCATTGCATCCAACACATGGAGCGTGCCACGGGGTGAAATGCCGTAGTGCAACCGCCGATCCCGACGAGTGGCCGCCGCCGTTGCCACCACTGCACGGCAGAGCTCTTCCCGGCAGTACACCTCAGCCGCCGTCGACCGCGCCGACAGGAGCTCATCCCGGCTGATCACCGGCGTAAGGGTAGGCAAAATGCGCCGTCCCGGATCGTCCCGGAGAATCGAGAGTTCCGTATCGGGATCGGGATATCCCAAGGACAGGCGCATCATAAATCGATCGAGTTGCGCCAGGGGCAGTGGATAGGTCCCTTCCATAGATACCGGATTCTCCGTCGCGATCACCAGGAAGAATTCGTCCAGGGGGTAGGTTGTCCCGCCCACGGTGACCTGGCGCTCGTTCATGACCTCCAGGAGCGCCGACTGCACCTTGGGGGTGGCGCGATTGATTTCGTCCGCCAGCACCACGTGTGCAAAGACCGGTCCCGGCACGAAGGAGAACCGGCGCCGGGCGGGATCGTAGATGTCGACGCCGGTGAGATCATAAGGAAGTAGATCGGGGGTGAACTGAATGCGACGAAACACCAGTTCCCGGTCGTCCGCGCCGACCAGATGCGCTACGGCGCGGGCAAGGCTCGTTTTCCCGGTACCGGGGACGTCCTCCAACAGCACGTGTCCCCCGGCCACGATCGCTGCGGCACAGAGCTCCAGCGACGTTTCGGTACCGCGAATGACCGCGGAAAGCTGACGTCGGAACGCTTCAAGACTCACCATGAGAGCCTACACTACCGAAGCGGTATTGCGGAAGTTGCAGCGCACGGCGGATTTCGTCGAAGCGATCTCGGACGGGGTAGGCACTACCTTGCCGAAGGCTGAACAGCCGGAGCTCCACCGGTTTCCGAAAGATCCGCTCCGCCGCCGCTCGGTATACGCTCATTTGTCCCGCGTAATCTTCCGGATCGAGGTGGTGGTCTGTCTTATAGTCTACTACCCACACCATCCGCTCGGTCTCCACCACTACATCCATCGTACCGGAAATGGAGATATCCAGCCCCTCCGGCACGAGCACGAACGCCAGCTCCGTCTCGATCTTCCCGGAAGAGATCTGCTGAAAGAACTCGGAATCGACAAACCGGTGCGCCAGCTCCCAGCTTTCGGAGAGCACGTCCGGTCCTACCTGCCGCGCCGACCGAGACCCTACGGCCCGCTCCGCCCACGCCGGAAAGGAGAGCCACTCCTCCCGAGAAATGGGTGGGTCCCGGTCGGCACCGGCCAGGTCAGCTTCATCACCGCCGGCAGCCCCTGCGATCGTCGGCACGAGTCGCTCCAGCAGCGCGTGAGTGAGCGTTCCCAGAAGCGACGCGTCCGCCCCGTCTCCCGCGTCCGCCCCGTCTCCCGCGTCCGCCGCAGTCTGCGACGCGCGCGCTACCCCGGCGGCGACCCCGACGCCGCGGTCTGCGGCATCCAGCTCCCGCATGATTCGATTGATTTCGGTGGGCGTTGTTTCGGCGCGCTCGGTGGAGAACTCCACGGTAGCGGCGTGGTGCGCCATGGCGGCGGCATCTGTGTGTGTCCGTCGAGCGGTCTGGGGCACGGCGTGTTCGCGCAAATCTCGTTCGGTGAGCACCGGCATGCGCTGCAATGCGACCAGCGAGGCCAGCTCCTCTGCGATCGTCCCTTCCGCCGGATCAAACCCGGAGGCGGCGCAGAACAGATCAAGCATCGGCCGGCGTGACGCGCGCCGTCCCACCGCCGCGGTCAGATACAACCGCTCCTCCGCCCGCGTCATCGCCACATAAAGAATGCGCCGCAGTTCCGCTTCCTCTTGCAGCTCTTCCTCCTGCCGGGCGTGCTCTTCAAACACGTTGGGACTTCCCCCCGAGGGGTCCCGATCCGGAAGCCGCACCGTCAGACCGAGGTCACTGTCATGCCACAGGATGTTCTGGCGGTTTCCCACGCCACCGCCCATCCCCGAGACGAACACCACCGGAAACTCCAGTCCCTTGGATTTGTGGATCGTCATCAGCTGCACGGCGTCGTCCCCTCCCGGCAGCTCGAGCTCATCGATCTTTTCCGTCTCGCCCAACTGACTCCGGAGATAGTCCACAAACTCGATTGCCGGCCGATCTGAGAATCGCAACGCCAACGCACTGAGATACGCCAAGTGTTCCAGGTAGGGATGGTCGGAGGCGCGATGAAGAATCGCGTAGCGGTAGCCCTCTTCCTCCCAGATACGCCGAACGATCTCATACAGCGGAGTTCGATCGATGTGCTGTGCCACGCGCCGATAGAGCTGGGCGGCGTGTTCCAGCTTCCGAGCATCCCCCGCCGAGAGCTCCCGGGCGCGGTCGCCTACCCCCTCCGAGAGCAGGAGATCCACGTCCTGTGATTCGTCGATGAGCATATGAGCCACCGCACTGTCGCTGAGCATTACGAAGGGGGAGCGCAAAAATGCTGCGAGCGCGGCGCGATCGTGGGGATAGAAACAGAGCTGGAGCAGCGCATAGAGATCCGAGGCGGGCGCTTCGGTAAAGAGGGAGCGCACCGCCTGCGTGCGGTATGGGATTCCTTCCCGACGCAGCATGCGCTCCATTTTCTGCTGGTTGCCGCTGGTCCGATACAGAATCGCGATCTCTCCGGGAGTGTAGCGGCCCTCGGTTACCGTGAGCCGCCGAATCTCGCTCGCGATCCATCCCGCCTCGGAATACGCCACGTCCGCCGGCTCATCCCCGGGACTGCCGGTTCCGGCAGATGCGGTCTCTTCCATCGGCTCGCGTACCCACGCCACGGTAATGGCGGGGTCTTTCCTGTGGTCGGCATCGCGAGCGCGGAGCGGCTCAAACTCCGCATCCCAATCCTGGCTGGGTTCCCCGAATACTCGCGGAAAGAGCGCGTTAAAGAACTCAATCAGCAGCGGTTCCGAGCGGTAATTGGTGTCGAGCGTCAATAGCCCGGAGATGTCCCGAGAGAGACGGCGAAACACCGCCACGTCGGCGCCCCGAAATCGGTATATCGACTGCTTCTGATCGCCCACAAAGAAGAGCTTGTCCTGCTGCAACTCCTCCGCCTGAGGCACGCGGTTCCCCAGGCGAGACGGATGCTCCGACAGCAAAAAGAGGAGGTCCCGCTGTACCGCATTGTTATCCTGAAACTCATCGATCATGATAAAGCGAAACCGTTCCTTATACGCCTGTCGGAGCTCCGAATCGTCCCGCAACGCGTGTACCGCGAGCTCCATCACTTCTTGGTGACTCAAGAGACCCCGACTCCGGCGGCGTGCGAGCACCTCGTCCTGGAAGGGCGCCAACACCTGGTACAAGTGTTCCAACTCATCCGTGCGGCGTGCGGTCTCCTGAAGGCCCACCCACCGCGGCAGAAGCCCCTTTCGGCTTCGCCCGCTCTTCTCCAGGAGCGCGTTGACGCGCTCCTTAAAGGCGGCCCCTTCCTCACCGCGGGGAAACCGCCGGCGATCCGCCGTCTCCAGGAGGTCGGCGAGAACCGCGTAGTCGTCACCGGCTCTCTCCACCGCGGCGCAGACCTCTGAGGCGTTTCCTGTGGTGGGCGCTCCGTCGAGGAGTGCCTGCACCGCTGCGGCGATCTCTCGTTCAACACCCCGACGCCGATCCTCGAGCCACTGGAGCTGCCGCCGCAAGAGATCTTCAAAATCGATCGGGGCGGATACACGGAAGAAGCGGGTGGCCAGCGGAACCAGCATCTCCGAGAGCATGCGCTCGATGCCCAATTGCCGCGTGTACGTCCCTACCACCGGATCGTCGCCGTTCCGGGAAATGAAGTGCAGCGCCAGTTGTTCCGCCTCGCGGTGCAACTGCGTCTCATCGGACTGGATGTGGGGCGGCAACCCAAAGCGGGTAGTACTGTCCCGCAAGATACCGGCACAAAAGCTGTCCAAGGTGGAGATGTGCGCTTCATCAAACCGCTGGAGCTGGCTACTCAGGCTCGGTTCTTCGCCGGAGAGTTCACTGAGGCGCCGGTAGATCCGCTGGAACATCTCCGCCGCCGCCTTGCGGGTAAAGGTGAGCGTGAGAATCTCAGAGACATCGACGCCGGACCGCACCATGTCCATATAGCGCTCCGTGAGGACCCGCGTCTTCCCGCTGCCGGCCCCGGCGGAAACCACCACGTTATCCCGCACCGCCACCGCCGCCTGCTGTTGCGCATCCAACACGATCTCATTATGCGCCATGCTGATACCTCCGGGTCACAAAACAACTTCGACAGATCGAACGGATTCGGCAGCGGGAACACCCGCGCTCTTCTCGGCAGCGGAAATCGCCCCCGGTGACCGCCTCATGCATGCGCCGCAGAAAGATGGGAAGTGACTCCCGCATCCGTTCCAGGTGCTCCGCTCCCTCCCGGGCACTTCGTCCACCGGGCCCGCCGGCGGCGGGATCAGCCAAGGGTTTTACCTCGGCGGAGCGCAGTCCCACGTAGGCAAGTCGTTCCACGGGAACTCCCGTGTTTTGGGACAGCAGCAGGGCATAGATCGGCAGTTGCAGGGACTGACTCTCCTCGGGGGTTCCTCCGTCGGTGCCGAATACAGCTTTTCGCGTATGGTGTGATCGCAGGGTGAGTTTGTAGTCGAGGATCGCCGGCGGGTGCTCATCGAATTCCCCGGTGACATCATCCCAGTGGGCGATCCCGGCGATTCGATCTACCACCCCGGAAATGGGAACGCCGCCGATCTCTCCTGAAACGGGCGCTTCAGTGGTGCCCGGCCGCAACGCTTCCAGCCGCGGCTCCGCCAACAGGGTCGTCAGCGCCCGTTCCGCGAAATCGATCTGCGCAGCGATTCCCACCGGCGCCACCTGAAACTGAATGTGGGCGCGGACGAACTCCTCGCTCAGTACCGGCCGCACGGCGTCGGTGCGCTCCCCCGCAGGAACGCGCAGCACCCGCTCCAGGGTGGCGTGAAGCACGGTGCCCAACACTGCCGGGCGATCCGGGACGAACCCGTACTCCTCCTGGCGAACGCGGAGGATGTGCCGCATGAAGAAACTAAAGGGACACTGCAAATACGTATCCACCATGCTCGGTGAATATCCGTGAGGTAACGGGAGACGCTGCAGGAGCTTCGGCTCCACGTACTCCGTGCGCAGGTCATCCGCAGGAGCAACCAAAGTGGTCGCCAGGGCCCGCTCCAACCCGCGACGCTGCGGCAGATAGAGTTCATTCGCCGGCGCGGCAGCCTCATCGCGCCACCACTGTTCCTCGCGGTGCCACGGCCCCACCCCTGTCCGGGAGCGCGCTTCGTCGGCTACCGTCAACTCCGCCGCCGGCACCTGCGCCCCCGAAGGCCCCTGGTCGGAACAACTCAACACGGTGGACTCCTGGAGACTGCCGTAGGCGGTGAGAAACGCGCGGGACCGGTCGTTTCCCTCCCATCCGATCGCCCGTAGTTCATCCTGACGCACGCCCAACGGTGGCATCGAACGAACCCGCGTAGCCGCCTGCGTGAGGCCGATGACGCAGTGCACCTGAGCGGGAATCCCCGCGGCCACCCGGTAGGGATAGACGGCAACCGCACCGGAGTCGCCGCGCGCCACGTAGTTTCGCTCTTCCAACGCCTCCAAGAAAAAACTCCAGGGCCGCGGGATCTCAACACCGCGCTCTTCCAGCCGGACGATCGCTTCCAGCTCCGTGAGCGCCGTCTCATATACGTGTTCCGTCCCGCCCCCGTCGGAACTCCACTGGGGATCACCGGGAGCCGCGAGCTGCGTATCGAGAAACATCCGCAGCGCCCGGCGCAGCGCCGCCGCCGTTTTTGCAGAGCGCACGGCCTGTAAGTGCCGTTTCAACGATCGGTAGCGGTCGCGGATGATCGGTAGTTGCGAAGCGCGCACCGGGACCGAACCCTGTTCGCGCTCCGTCCCTTCGGCGAGGATGCGGTGGGCCAGGTCAAAGGCCTCCTCCCAGCGCGCATCGCGATAACAATGCCCCCGGTAGCCGAACTGCACCAGCAGCCGGAGAAACGCCCGTTGGTTCCACGGGAGCGCGTGGTCCAAGACGAGCCCCGCCACTGCCGTTACGCTAAAAGCGCTGTCGATTACTTCCCGCATGTGGGTAAACAGGCGCGCTCCACTCTGGCCGCCCACGCCACTGCCGGCGGCGAATCGTAGCGAGATTCCCCGGCGCGCCGCCTCCCCTTCCAGCCACGGCCGGATCCCCTCCAGGTCCGCGGCGGTGATCGCGACGCGGTGACCGGGAGTCCCGGTCCGCAGCGCCTCCTCAATCCGATCCAGGGCCGCGCCTATTTCCTCTTGCACCGAAGAAAAGCGGCGAGCCGGAATCACATCGCGCCCGGCAAGGGGCACCGATTCGATATGACCCCGGAGGAGTGGTTCATACTCCCGGTAGTCTTCCAGAAGCTCAGGATAGAACACTACCGGGCGGCCGGCGATGCGGGTAAGATCCACCGCCCGGGAGAGCTCCCATTCCGGCTCAAACAGAGCATGCTCCGCGAGGAACTCCCGGTAGTGCTCCATGGTCACCTCCAGGTCGTCGGCCAGTCCGCTCCGGAGTACCCGACGATGCCGAACCAGATAGGGAAGCTGCGGCAGCATGCGGGTCAGCGCCCCGGCGCTTCCCGCACCGCCGTGCGCAAACTCCGGGCTCACCAGCGTCGACAGGAACGGCGCCGCCGCATTCTGTTCGAGCATCCTCAGTGCAAACGCTCGGCGGGCAAGACGCCCCACCGGCTTCTCGCTGCGCTTAACCGGGACCGCCCGTTCTTTAAAGACATCCCACGAGATAATTCGATCACTACGAACTGCGCCCCGGTCGGGGGCTTCAGCGAGGGCGCGGCGCCACGCGGCGGCAGCCACCTCGGAGGGGAACACCAGAAGCGTGTCGGAGCGGCCGTACACACCGCTCACCTGTTGGTACTGCGCAGATAGATCCATATGGTGAGGAGTGTGTCACAATCCTCCCGCGGAATCGAGCATCCGGCGGGCGCTTGCGCTGCAGCCTGTGGTAGATTAGGATTTTGAAACAGTGGCAGCTCAAAAAGTGACTCCGCTAAATGCTTTTCTCCGCGCTCAGCCCGGCGCATTGAAGCTGCTTCTCAGCAACCGGGAGAACGTCGTGTGCCGGAACCGGTCCACCGGCCGCGTAAAGCGGATGCAAATCCGCGCGTTGTACGAAAACAACCGGCGGTTTTGGGAACACCAGGACCGCTGGGAGTACTTCCTCGATCAGTCGGTAGTCCGGGAGATTACGGAACGTGTACGGCACATGCAGGAAGCCGCACAGCAGCGCGCAGCCGCTCCTCAAGACGGGTCCCAGCACTCCGGTGAACCCCAAGAGCCGGCCGCCCCGTCGTCTCCGGCGGAACAGCACGAGCAGCTCGATGAGCTCAAACCCGTCTCCGATCAGGAGCACGCTTCCCACGAGCCTAATAATTTCGGTGACACCTATCGCAAGTACAAATCGATAGAAAAAGATGAGCGGGTCGGCTTGCTTCAGCGTACTACCGCTCGCCTCAACGCGCTTGCCCAGCAAGAAGTCGTGGAACGGGAAGAGATCGCCGAGGCCCTGGTGGAGGCAACCCAGGATGCCACCATGGCCAACCGCGCCACGCTGCTGGAGGCGGTCAAATTGGGCAATGATCAAGCCAAGGAGTACACCCACCAGATGGTGGTGGAGACCCACAAGATGGTGAAGTCCACCATGCGTTTGGTGGATTCCGACGTTTATGATGACGAGCTGGTACGGGCGGTGGTGGAGAAGTCCAACGGCACGGTGGTGCAACACATGACGCGCGTCTTTCTGAGCGGCTTAGAGTTCCTCTTATTCTACAACCGCCAGGTCATCACCAAGGGCATCGCCAACAGGATCCGGGTGCAATTTGCCAAGCAGTACAAAGAGTTCTACCGCGCGCTCCTCCCCCATCTCCATGAGGATTACATCACCCTGGAACACGTGTTTCTCGGCGGAATGAAAGCACTGAGCGAGGTGGAGATTAACAAGTTTGCCACCGGCTTTCTCGTACACGATGTGGGAAAGGCGGAAGATATCGAGTACCACGAGGGTGATGCCGGCTATGATCGCAGTACCGTGGAGCGGCACGTGAAGATCGGGTATCGGGCGGTAATGGAAAAGACGAAATATCCCCACGAGGCGGCTCTGATTACCGGATACCACCACGAGTACTACGGACATCCCGCGGGATACGGGTACTTTCGGGAGTTTTTGCAGGCGTATAAGGACGCGAATCCCGCTGCCACGCAAGATTACATCATGGCTTACACGATGGAACCCCTCATCGACTACCAGGTACTTGCGTACTTTCCCGCCAAGATGCTGGAAATTGTGGACGTGTTCGATTCGCTGACCGACCCAAACCGGCGCTATCGGTCACCGCTATCCGCGGACGAGGCGCTCACGCTTATCAAGGAGCAGTTCATCCAACAGAACCATAAGATCGATCCGATCCTCTTCGATCTCTTCCTGGAGTTCTGTGAATCTCGGGGGAAATCAACCTAGCCCGTCACCGCCGGCGAGCCGGGAATCCCCCGGCCCGCTCCTCGCCCGCTGTGTCGTCAACTGTCGAGCACGAGCCCGTCGAAGTATCGGCGAATGGCCCCGACGAACCCCTGAGCCACAGCCTCTTCCATATCGTTATACGCAAACGAGACTGCCGCCTCCCGGGATACCCCGGAGGCCCGGCTTTGCTGATCAAACGTGACGAGCGTGCTGCCGTCAGGGCCGGTCAAGTCCAGCGTCAGCGTCCATCGGACCGACTGGAAGTCATCGTTTACTTCACCATCATCGAGCCGCATCGATCCGGTCACCTGAAAAACGGGGTCCGAATCACTCACTGGAAACCGCTCCTCACTCAGGGCGGAGCGTACCACCCCGGAAATGCGACCGGACTCATCACCGTCTAAAGATACCGACGTCCGCATCCGGGACGCGATGTCCGCCCGCCGTTGCAACACACGATCCGGGTCGTACGGGAGCGATACGATTTCACTAAATCCCGGCGCGATAATTCGCAACTGATCCCGAAGCACCTCGTTTGTCGCGGACACCACCGCGGCGGCGCTGGTATAGGCGTATTCCCGAACAAGGTCTTCACTGGAGGACGCCTCCTGAAGAAATGACTCCACCTGTTCGCCGTTCTTCTCAATAAGATCCGCATACACTCGACCGGTGGGAACTCGCTCGATATAGGCGATCACGTGCACACGGCCCGCCTCGTCCACGGCTGCTTCTCCGTACTGCACGTTCAAGAGCGTCTGATTACTTCGAACACTCGTGTCTTGCGCCAAGCGAAGCTCATTCTCAGACACGGACCCCTGAGCGGTCATGAGCTCGCTATAACGCTCACTGGTACGAGCGTCCACGCTGATCTCCGCCTCAAAGATCTGCGAGAGTCCCGCCAGCGCCTGCTGCTCCGCATCGCGGCGAGAATCGCCAGTCCCAATGGCGGTGAGAAACGTCTCACTGGGATAGACGTCTTGCGGGTTGAGGTACCATTCCGGCAAATCACCGGCTCGCACCGCGGACCGCGTATCGTTACCGGAACCCGATACGCAAGATCCCAGAACCAGCGCAGCTACTACCACCGTCAAAGAGATTCTGATCACTTCATGGGTACGGATCTTCATGTTGCTGTCTCCTGCTCAGTTATTGTGAAATGACGTGACAAAGTTGAGCTCGCCGGGGCGCAGATCCACCGAATCCAGCGTTTCCACACGGATCAGGCCGTTGGCGCCGTAATACTCTATCTCGACTACGCTCCGGCCCGGCGGTACATCCCATTCTCCCACATGAGCGTGCGCGGGGAAATAGCGCGATACCCGCAGGTCCGCCTGCTCACTGGCGTCCACCGCCACATCGGTGGCAACCGAACCGATGAGCCCCGCCGCCACACCAAAGAGTGAGCCCGATTCCGCTCCGGCCGTCTGCATCTGCTCTTTGCCCTTCTGGGCAGCGATGCCTTTTACGATCGTGCGGGTCACGGTCTTGAGAAAGATCAGCGGCTCGCGTACTTGGAACGTATCTAGGGCGATCTGCTCCATGCTCTCCAGCATGTCCAGCTCTCCCACGGGATCTCCGTCAACCACGACACGGATTCGAGTGACCTCGCTGCCACGAAGCTGCATACGAGGCAACTGAAACTTAAACCGATAGCCCCCCTCTACACCGGGATAATAAAAACTCCCATAGCCTTCCGGAATGAGCGTTCCCTCATCACCCTCACCGGCATAGACTATCTCAACCCGGTTATCAAACGTCACAACATAAAGCGTTTCCGCCCGCTTCACCGGGGCCTCCCCGGTAAACGCGAGCACGCTCAGACGTGCACCATCAGGACGTTGTATCACGGTATCGTCCAAGGGCAGCGGAAACTCGTAGAGGTTGCTTTGCTGAGAAAACGCTTCTTGCATCTCCTCCCAATCAATACGGGCGCTGTCGTAGTTTCCGTCCGCACGATACATGATCAAACTCAAATACCGGGCGAGGGCGCTGTTGTAAAAGCGGCTTTCTCCGGCCTCAAAATCCACTGCTGCTTCATCAGTGTCGCTGTACTGCGCCGCCAGGCCCTGGTATTTGTCTTCCAACACATTGAGTTTGGTGTTGATACGCCGCACTTCCACAAAGGCGGACTCGAAGTCATCCTGCTGAAGGAACCCCACCGCCTTAAAAACATTGAGATAAATATCCTCAAAATCTTCGCCGGAATAGTCCTGCGCGTTGTCATTGAGCAAGAAAGTAGCGGCCGTCTGCGAAATGCTCCGCGTAAAGTACTCTTCGATGAGGCGTTCCGCCTCGTGAAACTGTTGGATGCTCCGCTGATACTCGCGGTTATAGAAATTGAGCATACCGCTATCGAGATAGTACAAGACCTGATCGCGATTGCTATATAGCTCGTCTCGCTCGTCATCCACTCTGGTTGCGGCGGTCTCGAAGTCTCCCTCTCGGGCGGCTTCGTCGATCTCCACAAACCGCTGATTGCGCGTCGTGAAACACGAGGAAAGCAGAAGTACTCCGGCGGTCAGCGCCGCTATCCGCACAAGGCTCATCCACGCGCCCCGGATCAGAACCGTGATCGCCGCTGTTCGATAATCTTCTTGATCTCCTTAGATCCAATCCAGACTTTCTCGTTGGACTGAATATTGATCAATTCCATGTCCACTTGATAGAACACGGCGCGCTCACCCTCTATGGCGTCTACCGTCGAAGAAATGGAGCCCTGCATCATGAAATCGGCGCCGGTTTCTTCTCCCAGACGGGAAATCGTCTCCTCGGCGGCCTGCGTCTGCTGGTCCAACCGCTCATCACGGATCTCTTCTCGTTGTTCCGAGGCCGCGACGAAACGCACCATTCCACTGTTGATGAGCTCACGCTCAATATCAGAGATAAAGATGGAGGTATCAATATGCTCAGAACTGCGGTTGCGCACGGCGCCTACGATCACCACCGGCCGGCGATCCTGATTGGAGGAGAAACGTTGGAGCCACGGACGCTCGAGCATATCATCAACCATCTCTTCAGCGACGAGTCGAGCATCGGTATCATTCCAGCGGCCGCTGAGATCGGTCTGGGTATCGGAGCTGGTCCGTTGCACCGTGCGACTCGGAGTCGCACACCCCGAGAGAACGGTGATCGTCACCACACAGGTGATCGCCGTGGCATATGTCATCCGTTTGGCTATCATAACTATAAGTTCCTCCAAAAACAGAGGATAGGTTGGGGGGTAGCCTTTGTCAATCAAATCAGTTGAGTTGCGATGCACGGTAGCCTATAGTACAGGGACATGCGTTCGATATGTGTCAGATTCGTGGTGGCCGGCCTTGTCCTCGGTATCGCAGCGTGCGCCTCGCCGGCGAAACCCGCACCGTCCGTACCATCAGCACCGGAGACGGAGGCCCCCAGCGGGGAGGCGTTTACTCGAGACTTACGACCGCAGAACGGTGCGCCGGTATTCCTTGGTATCTCACAACGCACACGAGACCGGGGCCAGGAGGAAGCGCTCGCGATTGAGCATATAGCGCAGCAAGCCTCGCGCTATATTCGCGCGGCGGCGATCTATCAATATGTGAGTCAACGGGGCTCCGATGGCATCGGCTACCTCGACGACATAGCGACGCACTGGGATGAGCAGTTGGCC
>JBMCMH010000043.1:0-19299 GCA_048614515.1 Alkalispirochaeta sp.
GCCGGGTGTAAATTGGTTTCGGCAACCAACTGAGATGGCACATTACATTAGTGACGTCAACATAACCCGCGTCCTCAGAACCGTATGGCTCAATCATGGGCTCAGCCGGATAGATATCTCCCGCCGGCTCGACCTCAACAAGTCCACCGTGTCAAAAATTGTGGGGTATCTGGAAGAACTTAATCTTGTGGAGCCGGCGGCGGTGGGCGACGCGGGGCCTTCCGGTGGGCGCCGTCCGATCCATCTCCAGATTAAGGCGAACTGGGGATGTGTGATGGGCGTCGAGATACAGACGGAAGCGTTCACCGTGGTGGGAATAAACCTTCACGGCGATGTCTTTTTCTCGCACACCGAACCGTTGGATCTTCGTACCCACGACTTGGTGGATTCCTTCGTGGATATCATCCATCGATTCAAGCCAAGTCTGGAACGTACCGGTATGCCGTTGATCGGTATCGGAGTGGGATTGCCCGGATTCGTGGACCCGGTACGGGGAGTCTTAAAAGCATCGATGCCGTTTGAACAGTACGAAGAGGTGGACTTTGTCGCACGGGCGCAGGAACAGCTGGAGCTATCGGTGCCGATCCTGGTGGATAACGATGCGAACTGTGGGTGCTGGGGGGAACTGGCGTTTAAGCACAGCACGCGGCCGGAGAATTTCCTCTTTGTGCTTGGCGAGCTTCGCAAGCACACGATCGAGATGGACGATTATCGGATCATGGCGTTGGGAATGGGGCTCGTCCTCAACGGCCAAGTACACCACGGCACCGGACACTCGGCGGGTGAGTTTCGGAGTATCTTGTATCGAGCGGGTACGGTAAACCAGTTCTCCATTAGTGACGCCGAGGCGCGAAGATTTCTACAGGACCGGCGCGTTGATGAGATGATTATCGATGAATTATCCCGGCATATCGCCTTCCTCATTAACGCGCTCAACCTTGGAAAGGTAGTCATCGGGGGTCCAATGGAAGTACTCGCTGACGAGCTCATCGCCGCGATCCGTGAGCACACGCAGCAAAACTGGGCGTATCCCACCATGGTGGACTGTCAAATCGGGGTGTCCCGCTTAGGCGAACAAGCGGTGGCCTACGGCGCTGCGGGCATGTTTCTGGAACATCTGATTCGTATTCCGTCCGTACAAGTCGATGATGAGCTACAGACGCCCTGCGGCGTCAAATTGCTGACCCGTCACCAAACGGGACTCCCGGTGTAGCCCCGTCCGCCGCCGACGATGACCCTCAACGTTCCGGCGTGCGCCCCCGCCACCCGGACATGCTATCCCACACCCCCAGGTGTTTCATGAGCCGGTTAAACCAGGGATCGGGCAAGATGCCGCGCAACAGCACGGCAAGACGAACGGTCCGCGGGCGCTTGGGAGAGCTCCGACCCCGCCGGAGGGCGCTCTCCACAATCGCCTTGGCCACCACGTCGTGAGTGCTCAGCAGCGGCACAATGACCCGTCCGAGTCCCGTAAGACGAGCCCCGGCAAACATCCCCTCTGCGATATAGCTGGGATGGATTGAGCTGACCATAACCCCGTGGGTCTGCGCCTCCGCCCGCAGCGCTTCTGAGAACCCCCACACCGCCCACTTTGCGGCGGAATAGACGGCGAGCCCGGGAACACCGATCGTCCCGGCGGCGGAGCTAATATTCACGATGTGGCCGGTTCCTCTGGTGTACATCCCGGGAATCACCAGACGAGTGAGATAAATCAGGGAGTTGAGATTGACCTCCAATGATACCATCCAGGTATCGGCGTCCCGCTCGTCAAAGGCACCCGGCGCCACATGACCGGCGTTGTTTATGAGGATATCCACCGGTCCGAGCGCTGTGGTACTGCCGTCCAACGCTCGCCGAAGGTGATCATGGTGGGTAATATCGCAGATTTCCGTGTGGAGCTGGGCGTGGGGAGCAGCGGCGCCGATGTCCGCGGCTGCCGATTCCAGGGCGTCACCGTCCAGATCCCACAGAGACACGCGGCTACCGGCAGCCACCAGGCGTCGGGCGGTAGCCAGACCGATGCCCCGGGCACCACCGGTGATTATGGCGTGGGACACGGACAGGTCAACGCCAACCGTGCGTGGCCGGGGAGTCCCCATCACGGCCGTTCTCCTTCACGAATAGTTTCCACCAGACCGCGGTGATCCTCGGTTCCCATAACTACCTCCTGAGGCACAAGCTCTTCCGCCGCAACCGCTTCGTCCGCATCTTGAGACACGACAAGCAACTCCCGACGCAGTTTTGCGTGAAGAATGCGCCGCACCGACCGGTTAATCCGTTCCTGCGTGATATCGCCTCCCTCCACCGCCGCTTCAATCGCCGCGATCGCACCGCCGGGGTCCGCCGGTAAGAGGAGAATATCGGCCCCGGCTTGCACGGCACGGACGGCGATCGTATCGGCGTCGAAGTAGCGGGTCAGTCCATCCATCACGAGCGAATCGGTGACGATGAGGCCATCAAAACCCAACCGCTCTCTGAGGATCCCCTCTACGAGCACCGCATCCAGAGTAGCGGGCACCGATGAACCGGATACGTGCGGTACGGCGATGTGCCCAATCATGACGGCGTCGGTTCCCGCTTCGATACCCCGCCGAAACGGCACCAACTCGATTTCTTCGAGTCGTGCCCAGTCATGCGCCACGGTAGCGGCCTCATCATGACTATCCTGCACGGTATCTCCGTGACCTGGAAAATGCTTCACCACCGCCGAGACTCCTTCCGACTGAAGCCCTCGCACCGTGGCAGCAACCATATCCGCCACCTCGTCCGGGTCGGTCCCGTATGCTCGGGAGCCAATGACCGGGTTTTCAAGATTTGTCTGAACATCCGCCACCGGAGCGAAGTTCATCGTAATGCCCAGACTCCGCAACTCGCGACCGATCACGCGCCCCAACTCATACGCCACGGTGGGATCCCCCAATCTGCCCACGGCCCGGGCGGGTGGAATATCGGTGGCCGGCATGCGTTCCTGGGGTACTACCCTACGGACCATTCCGCCCTCCTGATCAACCGCGATCAGTAGCGGCACAGGGGACACCGCGTGCATAGAGCGGACCAACTGTCGCACCTGATCAACGCCGTCGATGTTCGGCCCAAAGAGCGCAAATCCCCCCGGTTGGACCTCTCCAATGAGAGTGGCCAGGGTGTCGTTGATCTCGTGGAGGGGATTGCCACGGTCGTCGTGCGTGAGCCCCACCATAATCATTTGTCCGATACGCTCCCGGAGAGACATGCCCGAGAGCAAGGCCTCCACGGCCGATTCCGGCGTGCGTTCCACTCGCTCGGTATCGCGGGGTACCTCCCGCAGAGGCGGCACCGCGGCGACCTCCGGTGACTCCGCCCCACCGCGACTATCCGGTTTCTCCTCCGTCTCGTCGGAGGCCCCCCCTATCGATTCATCACCATCATCGTCGGGGAGGAGATCTTCTCGGGGTGATCGCTCCACCTCACCGGCCGGTTCCGAATCGGGCTCGGCGGCAGCGGGCGCGCCGGATGGGTCACGGCCCGGCGCGGAGGCACAGCTCCCGAGCACTACAACCGCGCCAACGGCGAGAATTACTATTAATTTTTGAACACACCTGTGCACGAAATCATACATATCAAACCATGTCCCACGGTCAATCTCACAAAGATCTCGCTAACCGCCGTTGAAACAAAGACTTAACACACTCTCACAAATCTCATGCAATTGGCACGCATATTGCATGAGAACCAGTGTGATGCAGGAAGTCGTCCTTCAACATTCCCACCGGTCAGTCACCCAAGAGATTCGCACGGAGATTGTCCGCAAGACAATTCATCTCTCGATCGCCCTCACTCCCTTGGTGGCCGCGCTCGTGGGAACCACGGCCACGCTGGCCGCACTCGCCCTGGGAACGTTGACCTATACCGCTGCGGAAACTCAACGGCGGCACGGCTATGCCGTACCCATTATATCTCGGCTCACCGTTCTATCTTCCCGCCGGCGGGATCGTGACCACTTTGTACTGGGCCCAATAACGCTTGGCATCGGCGCAATGCTGGCCCTTTTGTTGTATCCCAATCCCGCGGCGACGATCGCCATCTACGCCCTCGCCTTTGGGGACGGTCTTGCCAGTTTTGCCGGCAAGCTCTACGGCCGCATCCGAATTCCGGGGACCGGCGGCAAGACGTTGGAAGGAAGCCTCACCTGCGCTGCCGCTGTTGCCGGCAGCACGTACCTGGTGTATCCGGATAGCCGGGTGGTCATCGTTACCGCTCTCGGCGCGACGATTCTCGAAGCGTTGCCTACCGGCGATGCCGACAACCTCATTCTGCCCGTTGGGGTTGGGCTGATCGTGTCTCTGGTGGCGTGAGGCATACGCAGCGGTGACCGCGGAGCCGCGGTGACTCTCCTCCGCCCTCAGACGGCTATGTGTGGTGCCGTCTGAGGGTTTTTTTCTCCCGCGTACACCCCTGGAGCATGTACCCATCCCCCGTCCATGATAGGTTCCTACTCCCCTACTGTCACCATCGGGTTTCGCCGAATTTCGAGAGATCCGGTCCGGGCGCCTTATGACTAAGATAAAAGAAAATCCCGGTAGTTGTGACCGGCAAAGACGATGCCCCCCGTGACTACGAGAAACGCCCCGAGTCCGATCCAGATCGGCTCCACCCGATAAAACAGTAGCTCGCGCCCTACGGCGAGTGCCGCGACCGCCCCGGCGGAAATGAGCTGGCGGGGAGCGCCGTTGTATATGGAAGCCTGGACAAAATTGATCACCGCCACCGTCAGTAACAAGAAGAGCGTTGCCTGCAGGGACGAGCGAATTCCCGCCCGATAGACCAAGTGGTCCGGCACGAAGGACGTATCGATCGGGATGGACCAACTCAGGGCCACCGCGATCACCCCACCCACAAGGATGGCGGTGCCATGGCGCTGCATCCGAAGCCCTCCCGCGTACAGCCCCGCCCCAAAGAGCGCCATCACGCCGCTCACGTGGCCCACGGTAACCACCCGGGAAAACTCCGGCCCCAATTGCGGCCACGGGGTCACGGGCAAAAACACCATGCCCAGTTTGAACACGTCCATAATCATCATGAGAAAGAACCACGTTACGAAAAAAACCGAGAGCGATGGTGTCCGCCGAAAGAGCCGCAAGTATGCAGCGGAAAGTACCCATCCGAGTCCCACCGTGATAAACGTGCCGGTAACCGCGAGGAGAACATCTAAGGAGAGTTGGAGTTCATCAAAGAAATACACCCCCTGCAGGGCGCTTCCAAACGCTGCCACCACTGTTAGACTAACAAGGACGAGTACAGTAAAGGCGAACCGGAGTGAGAGGTTGCGTCCCGTGAGCGTCATACCGCCCACTATAGCGTGTTTTGCGAAAAACTACAGCATCAGGCGAAAAACGACGATACACTACAGAGAGGAGAGGCGAGGTCCCATGGTTAACGACGTGAAACGATCATTATCTATCGTGTTACTGATGCTGCTATCGCTCAGTGTGACGTACGCCGGTGATGTGGCGCACTTTATCAACCTGGGCTTCTCTCCCGATTCCCGGGTGTTTATGTTCGCGCAACACGGTATCACCCAAGAAACGAGTAACCCGTTCGTGGAGATCTATACGGTGGATGTACCGCGGAATCAGTTTATTTCCGACGGCGTAGCCGAGCGCGAATACGACGTGCAGGTTTCTCCCGGCCAGGACGGAAGCGGCGCGCTCTTCTCGCTGCTTCCGGACGTGCGTCCCGTCATTCAGCAGTACGAGGTCGATCATTTGCGCCAGGGGCGCCTGATTTATATGCTGGTCAACGGCCAGGAACCTCGGGCCAGAATCCAGTTTCGGGACTTTGAGACGGATGATTCCTATACGATTACGATCACCCAGGACGCGCGAGGCAGTGGACCGGAGGGCAGCGCCGCCTTTCACCTCGACGTCTCGGCTCAGCTCGCCGATGGCACGGAAATCGAGCAGCGCGTGGGTCGCCCGGACTACTATCGAGACGGCGTCAATCGCTACCAGATCAGGCAGGTAATCGCCGGCCCCGATGAAAACTCGTTAGTAATCGTGATCGAACGTATCACCGACGGTACCAGTGGTCGGCACGTCCGCTACATGGTGGAGACACTCACCCTCCGTTAATTCTTGACGACTGGGTAATTTGCCTCTAAACTCTCGCGGACTACCATGGCAGAACGAATTACACCCCGAAGCGAGAGTTACGCAGACTGGTACATCGATATCGTCCTCAACGCCCAATTGGCCGACTACAGTCCCGTCAAAGGCTCTATGGTCATTCGACCCCGAGGGTATGCTCTGTGGGAGCACATTCAACGCGGCCTGGACGATATGTTCAAAGCCACCGGTCACAGCAACGCCTATTTCCCCCTCCTCATCCCGGAAAGCTTCATTAAGCGCGAAGCCGAGCATGTAGAAGGCTTTGCCCCGGAGCTGGCCGTGGTGACCCACGGCGGTGGCGAAGAATTGGAAGAGCCCCTGGTCATCCGCCCCACCTCGGAGACGATCATCTGGAGCATGTACAAGAAGTGGATCCAGTCCTATCGGGATCTGCCGCTGCTCATTAACCAATGGGCCAATGTACTGCGCTGGGAGAAGCGCACGCGGCTCTTCCTGAGAACCACGGAGTTTCTCTGGCAGGAAGGCCATACCGCCCACGAAACGGAGGCGGAAGCCCGAGAAGAGACGCTACGGATGCTGGAGGTATATCGCTCGTTTGCGGAGGATTTCATGGCGTTGCCGGTGCTCACCGGGGCTAAGAGTGAGTCGGAGAAGTTTGCCGGTGCGATCTCTACGTACGCCATTGAGGCACTGATGCAGGATCGAAAGGCGTTGCAGGCGGGAACATCCCATTTTCTCGGTCAAAACTTCGCCAAGGCGTTCGACGTTCAGTTCCAGACCCGCGAAAGCACCCTGGAGTACGTCTGGGCCACGAGCTGGGGCGTATCGACGCGCCTGATTGGGGCGATCATCATGGCACATTCCGATGATAAGGGGCTCATTTTGCCCCCGAAACTGGCGCCCACGGAAGTGGTGCTGGTGCCGATCTTCCGAAATAAGAATAAGACTGAAGTGCTCGGCGCCGCGCAGACGGTGTACGACGAGTTGAAGCAACAGTTCCGTGTCGCGATCGATGATGATGAGAACAACTCCCCGGGATGGAAGTTTGCCGAATGGGAGATGCGGGGCGTTCCGGTCCGCGTTGAAATGGGGCCCCGCGATATCGAAGCGGGCCAAGTGACGCTGGTCCGAAGGGATACCGGTGCCAAGGAAGCGATACCCACAGCGGAGGCACGTGTCCGAATCCGCGCGTTGCTTGAAGAAATCCAGGGTGACCTGTACGCCCGGGCAAAAGCGTTTCGAGACGAGAACACCCACTACCCCACCAGTTACGACGAGTTCAAGCAGCTCTTCAATGAGGGTTCCGGGGGATTTGCCGTGGCCCCCTGGGACGGAGATCCGGCTACGGAAGCCCAGGTGAAGGCGGATACCAAGGCCACCATCCGGGTCCTTCCCTTTGGCAACGAGACGGAAGCGCAGGGCAAGCGGTGTCTCTTCAGCGGTAATCCGGCGAAGTTTATGGCGGTGTTTGCCAAGAGTTATTGATCGGTGTCCAGCCGTGGTATACTGCCGGATGTGAGGACCTCCGGACCCCAACGCGCATACGTTCCTTCACCGCGATCGTCCCGAAAAATGGTCATCACGCTCTGGGCGTTCATGGGATTGATCCTGCCCCCCACCGAGGTGGCCGCGCAAACGGTATTTGGCCTCAGTATCAGCCGGCTCTTCGTCACCGCGATGCCGGTGTGGATGTACAACGGCTTCACCGAAACCGCCGAGGGCGATCCCGTCCAAGGGAGTGAGGTGAGTCCGCTGCGTATGAGTCTTGGCGCGGGATTCGAACTTCGCATAACCGACCGCATGTCGTTTGAGCCTCAGGGGTGGGCCTTCATGCAAGAGTATGTTGCGCTCGAGGCATACGACAAGACGGTACCCACCCAGATCGAGACGGGCAATCAAGTAGGCGACATTGCAGACACCGTGGGACTGGCGCTTTCGGTGCCGTGGGTATATCGCGTGTCCCCCCAGTGGGCACCAGAATGGGAGTTCCGCGGGAGTGTCGGACTCTCCTTGGTGTACCGGATTCCCATCCGCAGGATCGATGGAAGCGATGCCGCACCGGTCGGCCGGTACTGGATCGCCGGCCGCTTTATCTACCCGGATGTGGGCCTGGCGGCGGATTACCGCTTTACCGATCGAATCCAGGTAGGGGCGGGTATCACATGGTACATTCCCTTCTACAACGCCTGGGGACGCACGGAGGATACGCCGTTTTTGGATGAGACGATGCTCCGCTATGGACTTCGGGTGCGGTGGTATACCAATACCACCGAGTCGTAGGCGATCCTCCCGGCACCGCTCACACGGTGCGATCAACCGTTTTCACATATCCGGCGGTCTGCGCCACCACCTGGGACACAAACCCCATGGTCATGATGTCGAGCCACGCGCCGATCCGCTCCAGGAGCGGCATGACCGGCAAAAGTATCAGATACGACTCTTCCATTCCCCGTCCATGGCGAAGCGAGAGATAACTCAGGAGCACCATCACCGCTCCCGTGGGGTGTCTCCCGAGGAGAAACGAGTACAGCACCCCCGCCGTGATCAGCTCAACCACCGCCCCCACGCCAATCTCCAGCGCGGTATACGAGCGGATCACCAAGAGAAACGCCGCCACACTCACGAGCGCCGTCCCGGCGCGCCCAAACACCGCCATGAGCGGCGGTACCACTCCGCCCACCGGTCGCGGAATTCCCTGGTTCTCATTGCTCACGCGGGTATAGGTGGCGGCGGCAAAAAAGACATCCCCGCTCACCAGCGCAGCCACCGCCGGCGGGGTCATGCGATACAGCCAGCTCACCGGCCGCGCATGTTCTCGGTCGAGCAGGAAGAGCGTCAATGGATACGCCACCGCCCCCACCAGAAGCGCCGCGGTAACCACCACCAGCAGGAGTTGACCAAAGAGCATGAGGTCTTCCGTTTGGCGCGTTCCCGCTACCACCATCGCCGTGGGAATCACCAACGCAAACCCGATCACCTGTGTGAGCCATGCGTTCAGGCGGTAGAGAATGCGGTTGGCGGAGTCCGCCACCAAGGACACCGGCGAGGTGATCTCCCGGTCATAGCGAAGGGTGGCCCCCAGGATCATCCCGAAGACAACAACCATAAGCAGCATGTTGTCCCCGGCCACAAAGAGGCGAAACGCGTTACCAGGAATCGCCTCAGTGAGCATCGACAGGATCTCCGGGGCGGCACCGGCGCGGCCTTCCTGTACCATGGGGGGTATTCGCTGCGGCTGCAGCACCAACACCGACAGTGCTCCCACCACCACCGCCAACGCCAACGCCGCCACCAGAACGATGCCGGCGGTGATCATCGTTCGTATTGCGGTCCGATCGTCTCTCAGTTCGTCGGTCGCGACGATCGCGGCAAAAAAGACCATGGGAAAGAAGAAGAATCGTCCCGTCCGGAAGAGAATTTCCGACAGGTCCCGCAACAATATATACGTGTCGCCCCCGGAGAGCGGTATGAGCACACCCACCACAATCCCGGCACTCGTGCCCAGGAGATAGCGCATCCAGATTTTCATGTGATTCTCGTCTCCCCTCACCGTCTAAACGGCAGGATTCCCATTTTCTGACCGTACCGCTGCAGGCGGCCGGCCGATTTCTCGCTGCGGTCGAACGTCTGCTCCAGCACCCACCGAGCCACCGTTCGTCGCTCGCTATCGGATGCCTGAAATCCCCGCATCGTCACCGGTTCATCCTCGTAAAACGCGATCAAGGATCGCATGAGACCCTGAACCGCCCCGGCGATCGCCGCGTCCACCGGCGGCATCACCTCGGATCCTCCGTCGTACCAGACCATCGTGCACTCACCCCCACCGTTTCGTAGGAGCTGGGCGATCACTTCCTTGATGATGAAGAGATACCCTTTCACCGCGGCATCGACCCGCTCCTCAATCACGGCGGATTCCGTCTCGTGAAGCGGTTGGTTGATCCCTTCCGGTGAGCACACCACAACCGCATGACTGAGTCCCTCCTGCTCCCGCTCTGCCGCGAGTATCACCGACCGGGCCGAGAGCAACGACCGGCGGGTCCACGGAGTATAGGTGAGCATATCACCAAAGGTATCCGGGACTTCCGGGGCGGTATCGGTGGGATCATGAGTTGCCAGGATGTGCAGCTTCCGGTTGAGGGCCTCCTGAACCAGGTCATCGGTGAAGTCGGATTGCTTGCCCGTTATCAGGACGGCTCCATTCATGGTAGGCTATAGTAGTTCGGCAGGAATACGAGGTCAACGGCGTGAGCGTGAAACTATCACTGGGACAGATAAACAGTACGGTCGGCGACTTTGCCGGTAACAGCGATCGAATTCGCGAGGCGGCGGTGCGGGCCCGGAGCGAGGGCGCCGAGCTGATCGTATTTCCCGAACTGAGTCTCTGCGGCTATCCTCCGATGGATCTGCTGGACTATGAAGCGTTCGTGGAGGAGAACATCACCGCCCTCCGCCGATTGCAGCAGACACTGCCTCCGAACATCGCGGTGGTAGTGGGATACGTGGACCGCACGCAGGGAAGCACCGGCAAGAGTCTTCAGAATGTGGCGGCGGTAGTGCTCAACGGGGAGGTGGTGTTTCGCCAGGCGAAACGGCTCCTTCCCACGTATGACGTCTTCGACGAAGCGCGCTACTTTGAGCCCGCCCAGGCAAGCCGCGTGTGGCAGTTCGGCTCCCTCAAGATCGGCATCGCCATCTGCGAGGATATTTGGTGGGAAACGGAACCGGTACCGGGAACGCGCTATCCCGTCGATCCGGTCCGGGATCTACTGGACGCGGGGGCTCAGCTCATTCTGGCTCCCTCGGCGAGCCCCTTCCATTCCGGCAAGCTCCACACCCGGGGACGGCTGGTATCAAGCATCGGCAGAAACAACAGCGTCCCCGTGGTGTACGTCAACATGGTGGGAGGAAACGATAGCCTCATCTTTGACGGGTACTCCTTCGCCACCGACCGATCCGGCGCGATTCGTCATCTCTCGCCGGGATTCACGGAACATGTGGCGATGGTGGAAAGCGATTCCCTCACGAATACCGCCACCGGTCGTGAGACGCCTCCGGCGGCACCGCTCCTACCAGGAGAGGAAGACCGCTTCGCGGAGTTGGAGCGTGCGCTCGTACTGGGACTGCGAGACTATTTGGCCAAGACCGGCTTCACCCGAGTACATCTGGGTTTGTCCGGCGGCATCGATTCCGCCGTGGTGGCGGTGATCGCCGCCCGCGCCGTGGGACCACACAATGTGACCGTGTTCCTCATGCCGTCGCAGTATTCCAGCAGCGGCAGTATTACCGATTCGGAAGCGCTCGCCCAAAACCTCAACGTGGCGTATCGCACCTTGCCGATTCTCTCGGTCTACGACGCCTTCGCGGAACTACTTCGGGAGGAGTTTGCCGACACGGAATCGGGCATTGCCGAAGAAAATATCCAGGCGCGTACCCGGGGTACCCTGCTCATGGCGTGGTCCAATAAGTTTGGATCGCTCACGTTGACCACCGGCAATAAGAGTGAGCTGGCGGTGGGGTACTGTACGCTCTATGGCGATATGTCCGGTGGTCTCGGGGTGATCGGGGACCTCCTTAAGACCGAAGTCTATGGACTGGCGCGCCACTTCAACCGAGACCAGCCGGTGATTCCGGAAGCGATTGTTACCAAGCCTCCATCGGCAGAGCTACGGCCGGACCAAAAGGATGAAGACAGCCTCCCCTCCTACGATATCCTCGACGGGATTCTCCACCGGTATCTCATTCTCAACCAAACCTATCCCCAGATCGTGGATGCCGGCTACGATGCGGAAACGGTCTCCCATATCCTCTATTTGGTAGGCCGCAGCGAGTACAAGCGTCGCCAGGCGCCGCCGGTACTCAAGGTATCTCCCCGGGCCTTTGGAAACGGCCGGAGAATGCCGATCGCCCGCACCATTTTTGAAAGTCGCCGCTGACAATTTGATAATCGCCCGGGGCGTTGTTATTATGTCAGTAGGGTATGAAAAACATCATGCTGGTTGAAGCGGAAATCTGGACAGTAGCACGGACCGATAAGGGTAACGCGGTGTTGGTAAAGCCCGTGGGCAGCGATCGGGCCGTACCAATCTTTATCGGGCAGCTGGAAGCGCAGTCGATCCTGTTCGGCCTGGCCGGCGTTCCGGTACCGCGACCTATGACGCATGACCTGTTCATTTCCGTGTTGGAAAAGAGCAATATCTCCGTGGAGCGGGTTGAGGTGACCGATCTGAAAGATCGCACCTTCTATTCTCGGCTCATTCTCAAACAAGGACTCAAGCGCATCGTCGTTGATTCTCGTCCGTCGGACAGCCTCGGCATCGCCTCTCGAGTCCACTGCCCCGTGTATATCGCTGAATCTATCGTGGATGAGGCTGGGGTAGCCGTAAACCTCATATCCGAGGATGAGGTCCAATTGCAGTCGGACGCCACCGAGGGAGGTGACCAGGGTCCGCAGGAAGACCCTCGTTCCGAGCTGGAACACCAATTGCAAAAAGCGGTAGATGAAGAGAACTATGAGGAAGCCGCCCGGCTTCGCGACAAATTGAAAGAGCTGTAGCCACGGTGTCCCGCGCCGTCCGGTAGGTGCCCGTACTTTTCATTGCCCCGTAAATCCTTCTCCTCTATACTCAGTATTCATAGTATTGGAGGCAATTCTTTGAAATATCCCCACGGAACGGCACGAATCGCTGGTGTTCTCATACCGGTGGCCGCCCTCAGAAGTTCTTACAGCGTCGGATGCGGCGAATTTGCCGACCTAACAGCGTTGGCGGCGTGGTGTTCGGCGACGGGGCAGAAGATTATCCAACTGCTGCCGGTAAACGACACCGGGTCCCAAAGCTCTCCGTACAGCGCGTTGAGTGCCTTTGCCCTCCATCCAATCTATGTGCGCATCACCGACCTTCCGGAGTATCGCGCCTTGCAACCGGCGGAGAAGAACGCGGTAGATGCGCGGATCTCAGCGCTACGCGCCGCGCAGGAGGAGGCGGAGCGGTTCGATTATGAAGCGGTTCTGCAGGAGAAGCTGACAATTCTCCACATCATCTATCAGGCTACGCGGGAGACGATTCTCACGAGCTCAGAGCTGTCGTCGTTTCTCCGTCGTAATGGATGGGTAAAGGCGTACGCGGTGTTTCGTACGCTGAAGGACCGGTATGAGCAGAAACCGTGGACGGAATGGCCGGAGTACCGAGATATCGAGCCTGCCATGCTGGACAAGCTGTGGAAGCGGGCTACCCTAAAAGATGAGACCAGATTTCACGCGTGGCTCCAGATGCGCGCGGCCGAGCAGTTTTCCGCCGCGGCGGGGCAGGTGGAGCAGGCGGGCATCGCCCTAAAGGGAGATATCCCTATCCTCATGAACGAGGATAGTGTGGACGCGTGGTATGACCGAGACATTTTCCGACCGGAATTACGGGCCGGGGCGCCGCCGGACATGTTTAGTCAGCTGGGCCAGAATTGGGGATTTCCCATCTATAACTGGGAACGCCTCACGGAACGCGATTTTGATTGGTGGCGGGAGCGTCTGCGTCACGCCTCGCAGTACTATCACGCCTACCGCATTGACCACGTGTTGGGGTTCTTCCGCATCTGGACGATCCCCGCCGGCAACTGGTCGGGTATTCCCGGCTTTTTTTGGCCCCAACACGGGATTTCTCGAGAAGAACTCCATGAAAACGGCTTTGATGATAGCCGCATTCGGTGGCTCCTCGAGCCGCATCTCTCCGGGGAAGACCTTAGGGCTCACGGGGGCGCGGCGCTGGAGGGCATCCGTGATTCGATCGTGCGACAACTTCCCGGGGAAGATTTGTTCCTGTTTGCTCCCGAGATCACCGGAGAACAACAGCTTTCGGATGCCGGGCTATCGGAAGATGCCCGAGACTGGCTCCTGGACCAGTGGCGCGATCGCGCCCTGGTGGAGCTTCCTGACGGCCGGTTTGCCGCAACGTGGACGTTTCGCGCCTGCAGCCGGTACCAACACCTCACCGAGGGCGAGAAAGATCGATTTGAGTCGCTGGTGGCGGCCCGCGGCGCCGACAGTAATGAGTTGTGGGCGGACCACGGGAAGCGAGTGCTCTCCGTGATGAAGGAAACCACCGATATGCTCCCGTGCGCCGAAGATCTGGGCGTGGTACCGGATGTGGTACCCCGGGTTCTGGGACAGCTCGAGATTCTAGGACTGATGATTCCCCGCTGGGCCCACTACTGGGATCGGCCGGGGCAGCCACTGATCCCCCTGCACGACTACCCGGAACTCACGGTGTGTGCTCCCAGTGTGCATGATACGTCGACTATGCGCGGCTGGTGGGAGCAGGAAGACGGCCGCCACGAGCTGTGGCACGCGATCGGAATGGACGAGGACTGCCCGGAATCATTTACCGCAGACACGGCGGAGCGTGTATACCGGGCGTTCCTCAAGTCCACGAGTCGGATCGTGGTGTTTCAGTTACAGGATCTACTGGTCCTGGCCCCGGAAACACTGCATGACGATCCCCACCGGGAACGGATCAACGTCCCCGGCACATATAACGAGTTCAACTGGACGTGGCGCATGCCCCTCACGTTGGAGGAGCTCGCGAATCACGCAAAACTGCGGGAACAGGTCGCACACCTCACCGCCGTTCGTTCCAACTGAAGGAGGAACCTCCATGTTTTTCGTACTCAATCGTACCCACGTCGTCCTTCCCATCACGCACCCAGGACCACGGCGGGAATTCCACGTGGCCCGGAGCGCTCGGGACACCTATGAGTTTCCCGACGACGCGTTTTCATTGCAGGGTCATGTACTGTTTGCCGATATCCGCAGTGCCCGGACGCTCGCCATGAAGATGAACACGGTGCGCCGGTCGGCGTTACACCCGGAACGAGCTGTGCGGGCCGGCGATATTTACGCCATGGGCCTGATCGATGAGGTTTTTCATCATATGATCGGGCTTTACCTGGAGCAGTACGGCACCTCCGTCATGGAACAATTGGAGGAGGTGCTACGGAGCGCGTTGGGAACGAGCGCGTTTGAACGACTGTTACTCACGTTTTCTGAGCGGTTTCCCACTGTGGCGCATTATCACGGTACCGAATCCGCTGAGGAGAGCTTGGATCGGACGGTGTCAGGGATCTCGGGGCGACAGGTTGCGATTGAAGAGATGATCGTGCTGTGGGTCGGCAACCGCAACCCCGCGTTTTCGCCGCTCATCGAGCTCTTTGACGAGGAGATTATTGCGCTCGACACCGACTACGCACGATTCAGCCGGGTCATGCAAGAGTTCTTTGATTCACGTCCTTCCTTTGGACCGGAGGACCAGACGCTGATCAACCTCCTGCGAGCGCCGGCGATTGCCCACCCCGATGACTTGCATGCGCAACTGGAGTATATCCGGACCAAGTGGGGGGCGATAATCGGTCCCTATCTGGACCGTCTGCTCCGTTCGGTGGACATGATCACCGAAGAGCGAAAAGCGCGCTTCGCCGGACCTCCGGGAGAGGCACCGGTTCTGGAGTACGGCTCCTTCGAAACGAGCGACGAAGACGACTACGCCCGGTTTAGCCCGGATCGGGAATGGATGCCGCGGGCGGTGATTATCGCCAAGAGCACGTTGGTATGGCTGGACCAGCTGTCAAAAGAATACAAGCGCGAGATTCGGACGCTCGATCAAGTTCCCGACGAGGAACTGGATATTCTTGCCGGTCGGGGATTCACCGGACTGTGGTTGATCGGCCTGTGGGAGCGCTCCGGCGCCTCAAAGCGAATTAAGCACCTCTGCGGCAACCCAGAAGCGGAGGCAAGCGCCTATTCCTTATACGATTACGACGTGGCCCAAGAGCTCGGCGGGTGGGACGCCCTGGATAATCTGCGGAGACGCCTTTGGCAACGGGGCATTCGCATCGCCAGCGATATGGTTCCCAACCATTCCGGCATTGACAGCAAATGGGTTCATGAGCACCCGGAGTGGTTCATCGGATTGCCGTACGTGCCCTTTCCCGGATACACCTTCAACGGCGAGAACCTGTCCACCCAGCCGGGAGTCGGTATCTATCTGGAAGACCACTACTACGATCGCAGCGACGCAGCGGTGGTATTCAAGCGCGTTCACTTTGACAGTGGAGACACTCGCTACATCTACCATGGAAACGACGGCACCAGTATGCCGTGGAACGACACGGCGCAACTGGATTACCTCAACCCCGAAGTTCGGGAAACGGTGATCCAGACGATTCTTCACGTGGCGCGAAACTTCCCGATTATCCGCTTTGATGCGGCCATGACCTTGGCCAAAAAGCATATTCAACGCCTGTGGTACCCAGCTCCCGGACAAGGCGGAGATATCCCGTCTCGCAGCGAGCACGGCCTGCCGCAAGCGGAGTTCGACGCAGCGATGCCCCAGGAGTTTTGGCGGGAAGTAGTAGACCGCGTCGCGCAGGAGGTGCCGGATACGCTCCTGTTAGCGGAGGCGTTTTGGATGATGGAGGGCTACTTCGTACGGAACCTGGGTATGCACCGAGTCTACAACAGCGCCTTTATGAACATGCTCAAGAATGAGGACAATGAGAAGTACCGCCGGACCATAAAGAATACGCTCGAGTATGATCCGGAGATCTTGAAGCGATTCGTGAACTTCATGAACAACCCCGACGAAGAGTCTGCGGTGGCACAGTTTGGTACTGGGGATAAGTACTTTGGCGTGGCTACCCTCATGGTTACGATGCCGGGACTCCCCATGTGGGGACATGGACAGATTGAAGGATTTGCTGAGAAGTACGGCATGGAGTATCGCCACGCGTACTGGGACGAAACCGCCGATGAGTCACTGATTGCCCGCCACAACCGGGAGATCTTTCCGCTCATGCACCGGCGCTACCTCTTTGCCGATGCGACCAATTTCCGGCTGTTCGACGTATATGCCGCCGACGGACACGTGCACCCCCACGTCTATGCCTATACCAATCACCACCACGATGAGCGGACGTTGGTGCTCTACAACAACTTCTGGGAGCGGGCGGAAGGCTGGATTCACACCTCCAGTCCCTTTGTGGTGGACGCGTCCGTGCCGACCGACCAGCAGGAGCTCCGTTCCGAGCAACTGACGCCGTCCCTCGGTCTGTCCGGGTCGTGGCAGCGCTTCACGATCTTTCAAGAACAACGCAGTGGACTATGGTTCATTCGTAACAGTGGGGAACTGAGCGAGCGCGGCCTCTATGTTGCGCTCAACGGCTATGAGAGTCAGGTATTTCTCAACATCTACGAGGTAGAAGACAACCAGTATACCCACTACGCCCGGCTGGCGGATTCCCTCAATGGAGCGGGTACGGCGGACATTAACCGCAGCTTGAAGCGGCTCCTGCTACAGCCGCTCCATGACGCCTTTGGCGTGGTGGCAAATACCGGCGTCCTTCGACGACTCACGGATGCGCTGGCCACGCCTGATCCGAAGGTGGACTGGAAGGAACTCGCCGATGAGTATCGCAGCTTTCTGAGTATTGCGGGACAGTTTTCGGAACACACCACCCGCATGGAAGATGCGGCGGAGCTCTTTGAGCGCAATGGTGAGGCGTTGATCCGTCTCCCCCAATTGGTGACACGGGCACCCAAGACGGTGGCCGCGCTTATTGAGTCACATCTGACAGCAGAACGGGAAGACTCCTCGGTATTTCTGGCCCTGGCGCTGCTGATTCCTCTGGACGTGTTTGTACAGGGAGAGGAGGAGCTCACCTCAACGCTGCGAGGATTTCGGGCCTTGGACCAAGCGGCGGAATGGGAACTCATCACACATGTCGCCTCAGTTATGGAACATCTCTCCGCGGAATCACACCTGCCACGCCACTGGGAACCGCTGGTGCAGCTGATTTTGGCGCACCACGGCTGGTGGAGCTATACCGGCGGGAGTGCCTCGATCCGGGCGGCACGCACGGTGATGGAAACGCTCTTAGCAGACCCTAACGTGGAAGATTTTCTGCAGATCCATGTCCACAACGGCGTCACGTGGTTCAACAAGGAAATGTTCGAACTCATGGTCGACTGGCTGGTGGTAGTTGCGGTGTGGCAAGAAATGACCGCGATGCTCATATCCGGTACGCGGGTTGTCTGGAAAGAGTTGGTGGCCTATTCCCGGCGCGTTGCGGAGGTATACCGGGAGTGGCAGCGGGCGCAGAAGACGTGCGGCTACAAGGTAGAGGCACTTCTGGAGGCGCTCGCCGGTGAGGGTGAGCTCGCCGGTGAGGGTGCGCTCGCCGATGTTCCACCCCCAGGGGACGCAACGTCCGCCGCCCCGCAGAACACCGGTAGAACCCAACCCGGCACGACCCGCGCGCCGCGTAGGAAAACCACGAAGCGATCAGATCGTGATGAGTGAAAATCGGTTCACCGAAACGGTACGGATACCAAGTTATCTGTGCGGCCCCGACGATTATGTGGAGCTGGACGGTGTTGCAAGTCTGCTCCAGGAAGCAGCCTGGCAGCACGCGCGGCAGTTGGGATTTGCCTTCACCGAGGAGGAGGCCACCCTCTTTTGGGTACTACACCGAATACGGGTCCGCTTTCATCGACGTCCCCAGTGGAACGAGACCGTACGTATCACTACCTGGCCCAGCGGTATGGAGCGGCTGTACGCGTTGCGGGAGTTTTATCTCGAAGGAGAGGACGGCGCGCGCCTGGTGGATGTGAGCAGCGCTTGGATCATTCTCGATGCGCGGCAGCGCCGTCCCGTGCGACCCCAACACCAGCTTCCTTCGGATCGAATCGATCCGGAGCGGCTACTGGATCTCCCCTTGGGGAAGCTCCCGGGAATACCCGCGGACGATGTGGCGGCAACCGCTCCGGACGATTGCCGGCGGCTCGTTCGCCCCAGCGATACAGACCGAAACCAGCATGTAAACAACGCCCGCTACGTGCAATGGATGCAGGATGCCGCGCCCGCTGTACTCCACCACCCGGACGGAGTGGTCACGTTTCTCTCGGAGACACACACCGGACAAGAATACCGTGTGGTCACCAACGCTGAAGCGACGATGGCGGAAGTATGGGTGCGGGAGATAGGCGATGAGGAGCACACCGCCGTGTGCGCATGTCGGTATAAACAGTTGTAAATCTCCGACTTATCATCCGTTTCGTTCCCTCCGATAATATAGAAAGGGAATATGAATTTGGCGTGAGCGTGCCCTTGACACCTTATGCCACGGCAGGTATCTATACTCTGGGTATGAA
>JBMCMH010000044.1:0-18386 GCA_048614515.1 Alkalispirochaeta sp.
GAAAACCCTCTTGCACGGCCCCGGACACGCGGGGAGCCGACCAGGGAACGAAGTACGCCAGGAGAAAAACGCCCACCATCGCGAGAAGCAGACGATTCTTCTTCTCACCCCAGAATCCGCGGAGCCCCGTAGCTAACCCTTGAAACGGTGAAGGGGAGCCCGGAGTTTCGCCGGTCTGCTGGGTAGTCTCTGTCGTTATACTCATTCCGTCCCTTCCTTTTGGTACGTTCGGACAATCTTTACGATCTAGTCACTGGTGAGCACGTTGCCTATCTGCAGGAGATCACCGTCAATCGCTTCGCGGGAACGTTTCTCGAGCAGGCGGCATTTCGGGCAGCCGGTTCCCGGTATCTGAGTTTTCATAGCTCCACTCTTCCGTGTGCATATGGGGAAGAACCAAAATGGAATCATTGAAACTCGTCCACGGAGTTGACCTCTCCCGGACGAGCATCGCCGACAGGCTCGCCCCTATCGAATATTATGCGTGGTAAGCTTTGAGGGACTCCTCGATTTCGTCGGCGGAAAACACCTTACCGAACTTCTGCACCTCACCATCGATCGCGAACCCGGGAGTGCGCATGACGCCCATCTCAACGATCTGGTCCACATCGGTAACTTTCTCGAACTCCGCATCGATTCCAAGATTCGTCACCGCCTGGCGGGCGTTCTTCTCGAGGTTTTCGCAATTGGGACATCCCGGTCCTAAAATTTGAATAGTCATGGCACTGACTCCTTATGGTGTGTGATGCTTGGCAATATAGCCAAATAAGGAATATGTGTCAAGGGGGAAGAGAGATATTCATTGGAGCGGTTGTGTCCAAGGGAAACGAAGGGGGCCTAGAATCTATCCTTAGTATACCATCGCTATATTCATTGTTTTACACAAGTGCCTCCAGGCCGGCTAAGGAGTGCGGAAACAGCACCTATGGTGGGGTTTCCTTTTAGGATCTTTGACTGAGGGGAACCTTTAGTTGCACAGACAATGATCGGTCAGTACACTTACCGCATGAGGTCCGCAAGGGGGCGCGTGGAGATCGCCTTCCTTCTCCGCACGGTGTACCCGGTTTGTGCGCTTGTCCTGCTGTTGAGTGCCTGTGCTACCGACCCGGCACCGGGTGGGAGGCACGCACCCAATGGACTATCCGAGCCGTCACCTGAACTGGAACGATTTGCGGGAGTGTATGCGGCGACGGTTTCCGAGGGCTTACAGGCAGAGCGACGCTTACTGCTCATCCTCCATCCTAATGCAACCTTGCAACTCCAGACCGACTACCTCTACGACAGCCAGACGATCATTGAGTATGGGGAGTGGGAGGTTCGAGATGCAGATGCTGCCGCGCCAACCATTCATCTGACGGTTCTTGGCCGCACCGACGGGGCTTACGAGACTCCTGCCTCCATTACGCTTGTCTCGGGAGCGCAGAACTCAACCCTGCGGGCGCTCACCTACAACGAACAACGTTACGGAACCGAACGTCTCCTGTTTGCGTTGATAAGCCACCGGTAGGTGCTTACTCGGCTAATCACAGGAAAACCTATCCCGGAGCGCAACCGCAAAAAGGCTTGCCAGGGAGGGATTCGACCCAAAACACCGGGACACTCACGGCTCGGGCGGTGCCGGAGAAGCGGTCTGCGGCTAGATGAGGGCGTTCACCCACGGATAAGGGGAATCCTGGCCGTTATGGAACCGTTTGTGCCGGGAAACTGACCCTTCTCTCCCGAGGGGCTTGGCGGAGGAAGTTGCCGGTTGAGGCGAGGGGGATCAAATCCGGGCGGGGAGCGTCCGATTCCAAGTCCGCGCAGCATTTGCGGGACAACGACGGAATACGTGATGATATGAGAACGCGGTGCGTCTGCCCCTCCTGGTACGGGGCGAACCGGTACCCGCCGCCCCGCCGCCCCGCCGCCCCGCCGTCGCGGACCATCCTCCGGCAGGGTAGCTACGATGCCGGGCAAGCGTTACGAGCCTACCAGGAGTCGCTCCGCTCGTAGGGTCCGATGTCGGCTGCCTCGCCTTGCGGTCGCACGGCGCCGGTGATGTCGTCGGGCACCGACGGGAGCGGCTCTACCGCGTCAACCGCGGCGCTCCCCGGGCGCAGGCGGAAGTCAAACTCCTTGGGCGCGACGAATCCCATCTCGATCCGATCCACGATCCGGTTCCCGGTGCCGAAGAACTCCGGATCGTCGCCCAGGAACTGCGAGCCGTCGTACTCGATGTTGACGCCGGAATCCATCAGGTTGTCCGATTCGCGCCGGTCGATCCGGAAACCGCCGACCGGGACGTAGTTCATGACCCAGTTGGGTTCCGCCTCCCCCGACTCGAGCCGGCCGGAGAGGGGAAACCGGGAGATGGAGGTGATGTTGTCGTAAAAGAGGTTGGCGCGCACGTCCACGGACACCTCGGTGGTGACGAAGTCCTCACTGAAGAGGCTCTCGAAAACTCCTGCCTCCCCGCCGACGAAGAGGTTGTGGTAGACGCGGTTGCCGGTGCCGCCGTTGACCTCCAGCCCCACCGTCGGCCACTCCCGGAAGCGCGGGGTGCGCTCGCGGATGCCGGGGGAGAAGGCGAAGATGTTGTTGCGAAAGAGCATGTCGTGGCACATGAGCGCGTCGAGGCCCCAGTAGGGCGCGTCGATGAAGCGGGAGCGCTCGACGAGCCCGCCGCGGATGCCCTGCAGTAGCACGTTTCCATACCCCTCGTTCGTCTCCGGGTCGGCGAAGGCGTTGTTCTCGAAGAGGCTGTCGCTGATCGTGACCTCCGTGAACGACTGCGACCGGATCGGGATCGGCTCCACGCTGCCGACAAGAGGTTCGCCCTCCTCAACCCAGGCGAGGAACTGGCGCCCATCACCGCCCTCGGTGAAGCGCCAGCGCTGCCTCGCGGTCAATCGAGCTCCGTAGTAGCTCGTGCCGTGCACCCAGACGTGCTCGATGACAAGACCGTCGATGCGAGAGACCAATACGTCGAAGTCTGCGACGATGCCGCTGCGGCCTCCGGCGAGCTCGTAGTTGCGGATCGTGATCGATTCGGCCTCGTCCTCGACGGCGATTCCCAGAAGATCGCGGTCCCGCGGGGCGATGAGCGCCCGGTCACGTCCCCCCGGAGCGGGCGAGTCGATCCGGCCGTCGAGGATCACGTTGCGCGTCACGTGGTTCTCCGCCGGCCGTTCCCCGACGTTCCCGCACTCGATCAGCATCCATTCACTATCCTCCGCCTGCTCGGCCGGCGGCAGCGACGCGATGTACCGCTCGAGGTCTGCGCAGATGTCGTTGCGAAGCGGGAGGGTGTCGCCGATGACAACGCCGCTTCCCGGCCCCTCGACGCTGAGTCCACGGATCTCGAGGTAGCTGCCGGCGACCACGAAGCCGAGCCACTCCTTTGCGTCGATCGTCGCGCCCTCGGGGGCCACCACGCGAATCCACGCGCCGGCGGTACCCGAGCGTTCGAACACGACAGGCCCCTCGTAGGTGCCGGGCCGAACTAGCAGGAGATCCCCCGGCTCGAGTTGATCGGCAGCGTGCTCGAGCGTGCGCCACGGTGAGGACTCGGTGCCGTCGGCGTCATCGTCGCCGTCGGGGGAGACGACGAGCGTGCGCAGCGGCGCCGGGAGCTCGATCGGCGCGGCAAGGGGCGGCGGAGTGCGATCAAAGGCGGTGGCCCCCGCCGTCCCTCGGGCGCGGTCGGCCTCCTCGCTACCGTCGCCGGTTGCCGCTGAGGTGGCGCAAGCCGATAGCAGCGCCAACAGGAGGGTGATGACAATGCCTGGTAACAGTCGACTCATCGTGGTCCTCGCTTTCAGCTCATATGCGGGCGATTCGCCCACGGTGCAGAACGTAGCACGGGGGAGCGGCGATCTCAACTTGGATTACTTGCATCATTTCTTGCAGAAAGTTAATAATACTTTAACAAATTGACCGTATACTCCCCATTATGAATCGAGCAGGCCTTATAGGTAAAACAACAAACGCAATTTTTACTACAAGGGTAACCTCGTGACTGGGTGGCATGAACGTCTGCAAAACAGTGAGCATGAGCTCTCGAGAACGGAACGAACGTTGATTACCTTTATCAACCGTCACCCTGAACTCGCCGTCAGGCTTACCCAACAGGAGCTTGCGATTGAGGCTTCGGTGAGCAAACCGGTCGTGATTAACTGTTTCCGAAAGCTCGGCTACGAGAGCTTTCGCGAGTTTCAGGGCGGTCTCGAGCAGTTCTTTGCAACCCATATAGACTCCCTCAGTGCATCGAGAAAGGTTATCGAGCAGGTCCACTCTCTTGACGAGCTGATCAGCGAGGCCGTAGCGGTCGATACGCGGGCGCTCAAGCGGCTGCGTGCGGCGATAGACCCCGCTGTTCTCAAGGAGATCGCGCGACGTATGCACGATGCGCGGGTGATCGTGATCATGGGCCGCTCCACCGGCGACTATCCGGCCCATTACCTCTGGCAACGACTCTCACGCTACGGACTGCAGACATCCCTGATCTCCCAGGACGAGCGGCATCTTGCCGAGGGGCTGCACATGATCGGTCCTGAGGATGTGCTGTTCCTCTTTCACTACAGCGACGACGACACGTGGCTCTACCAGGTCGAACGGGTATGCTCGGGTCGCGAGATCTGGACGGTCCTTGTATCGACATCGATCCATCCGGACTACGTGAAGGGGGTCGATCTCTTTGTTCATGTGCCTCGTGGTGAAATCGGTTTCAAGAACAGCATGGCTGTACCCATGCACTTTGCGAATCTGGTGCTTCTCGCATATGAGTTCATGTACCGGACCGAGGTAGACGAGCACCTCACAACCCTGGAATCTACCCGTCGCGTCGTTGACAGCGTGGCGGGAGAAAAACTAAACGGCAAGGAGTAACCAATGCCAAAAAGAATCTTTTTCCTGTTCGTAGTCGTGCTGATCGCTACGTTCGCCTTTGCCGGCGGACAGGGTGAATCGGCTGCGGACGAGTCGGTGACGATACGGATTGCCTATCCCGTAGCAGTCGACGCACCGGTCACTGAGATCCTGGATCAGTATGCCCAGGAGTTCATGCAGGAAAACCCGAATGTCACTGTGGAAACCGTCTACGCCGGTGGATACGATGACGTTCGAACAACGCTGCAGACGACAATCGACGGCGGCGGCGAGCCCCCGGCACTTGTGGTTATGCTTGCAACGGATCTGTTTGATCTGGCAAACGCCGAGTATATTGAGCCGCTGACTCCCTTCGTCGAATCGATGGACGAAGGTGACGCGTACCTCGATGATTTTCTGCCGGCTTTTCTCGACAACTCATACTACGGCGATGATCTCTGGAGTCTCCCGTTTCAGCGAAGCGCTGTGGTGATGTACTACAACGCCGATCTGCTTATGGAAGAAGAGCTCTCCGTTCCGACTGACTGGTCATCCCTCGCTGAGACCGCCTCGGCCCTCACGGTTCGGGACGGCGGTGAGGTGAACCGTTGGGGTATCGAGTGGCCGTCGGGCTGGCCGTACTGGTTGTTTCAGCCCCTTGCGATCGGGGCGGGTCAGAATATCGTCGGGGAGTCAGACACGGAGGTGTTTTTTAACGAGCCGGAAGTTATCGACGCGATAGATTTCTACAACAGTTTGTCCCAAGAGTGGGAGGCTACTCCCTCGGGTGTGCAGTCATCCTGGGGCAACGTTGTTCCCAACTTTGTTTCCGGAAACACCGCTATGATCATTCACAGCTCGGGAAGCCTCTCGAATATTCTCAGCCAGGCTGACTTTACCGTCGGTGTCGCCCCGATTCCCGGTCGTGACGGCGGAGGATACAGCGTGCCCGGGGGCGGCAATCTCTACATGGCCGCCGGATTAAGCGACGCGCAGAAACAGGCGGCCTTCGACTTCGCGGTATTCCTGACCGACTCAGCTCGCGCGGCGGACTTCTCCATTGCGACCGGCTATATCGCGACCCGGGAGAGCGCTTTTGCGCAACCGAGCATGCAGGACTACATCGACGAGAATCCTCAGGCGGGAGAGACCCGCGTCGCCCTCGAAACAGCCGGGAAAGAGCTCGCCGTACAGAATCTTGCGGAAGTCAGGAGCATCTTTCACGACTATCTCCAGTCCGCCTTCAACGGTGAAATGGATGCCGCCGAGGCTATGGAAGCCGCTCAGTCGGAAGCGGACGCCGTGCTCGCCGACTTTCGGTAAGGACGCGTTCGTACACTAACGGTGTGGCAGGGCCTGCGGGCCCTGCCGTATCTGGAGAAACCATGAAAAAGACGCATCATGTTCTTCCATATCTGCTTATCTTTCCGACCCTGGTGTTTGTGCTGGTCTTTACCGTCTACCCGACGGTCGCCAGTATTGTCGGGAGTTTCTTTCAGCACCGGTTGAATATTCCGCGATTTCGCGAGCCGGTGTTTTACGGGCTGGGCAATTACGTTGATCTGATTTCCAGTCAGACCTTTCTCCAGATTCTCAGCAATACCGTTCGATACGTTGCAGTACTGGTCCCACTCTGGATCGTAGCCGCCCTCTTCCTTGCGCTCTGGCTTCAGGGTGACCGGTATTCCAGATTCCGCGCTGCCGTGTTTCACCCTACGATCCTGCCGATGGTTTCGGCTGCGACCGTCTGGCTTTTCTTCTTTACACCGGATTACGGCTTGTTGAATCAGTTCCTGCGGGTTTTCGGCTATTCGGGAGCGGAGAACTGGGTAAGCAACCCCGACCGCGCGCTGCCGGCGCTGGTGATCGTCGCGTTCTGGAAGGACGCGGGGTTCTATATGATTTTCTATCTCGCCGGGGTTCAGAATCTCCCCCGGGATGTCTATGAAGCGCTGAAAATCGAGGGAGCCGGACCGGTGGTGACGTTTTTTCGCTTTACCCTGCCGCTTTTGCGAAGAACGACGTTGTTTGTGACGACGGTCGCGGTCATCGGCGGCTTCCGAGTCGTAGACCACGTTTTTATCATGACCCAGGGCGGTCCGAGTAACCGCAGTGGGCTTCTGCTCTACCATTTGTGGCAAGTCAGATTCAGCAGTCTGAATGTCGGGCGCGCATCCGCAATCACCGTTGTCCTCGTGATTCTGCTGCTGCTGTTCACGGTGTCAAACTTCCTCGTCAGCGAGGGGAGATCAATTGATGCGTAAGACACTATCGGTAGCCGGGATGCTCTTTGCCGTTGTTATGGTCCTGCTCTGGTCGATGCCGCTTATCTGGTCGGTGATTGCAAGTCTGCGGCCACCGGGAGAGCCCTTCGCCCGCGGTCAGGTCTGGTTCGGCTCGGGGCTGAGCATTGCAAACTACGTTCGGGCATTCGAGCTTGCCCCCTTTGCAAGCTATTTCCGAAACACCGTGCTCCTGGTCACCCTGATTCTCTCTGTGCAGCTGGTCACGAGCAGTCTTGCCGGATTTGCCTTTGCGGTGTTCAAGTTTCGCGGACAGAAACTGCTTTTCACGATCATCCTGACCCAGATGATGATCCCGACAGTCGCGCTGCTCGTTCCAAACTTTCAGACGATACGGTTTCTCGGTCTCTACGACACGATCCTTGCGATGGCGATCCCGTACTGGGGGAGTGCTTTCGGTACCTTTCTGTTGCGTCAGTCGTTTCTCACGATACCGCGGGATTATCACGATGCAGCGGTGGTCGACGGCTGTAACTGGGCACGGACCCTATGGCACGTCTATCTGCCGATGGCGATTCCGAGTATCATTGCGTTCTCCATCTCGAGCGTAAACTGGCACTGGAACAATCTGTTGTGGCCGCTTGTTGTGACCCAAAGCCCATCGGCACGGCCGCTGGCGGTCGGTCTTGCGCGGTTCACGCAGCTCGGAGAGATTGGAGCACAGTGGGGATTGTTGTCCGCCGCAACGCTTATCGTCGCGCTGCCGCTGCTCCTGCTGTTCATCATTTTTCAGAAGCGCTTTATTAAGGGCTACATGAACTCGGGTCTCAAATAACGGAGTATAGAGGCAATGGGCAGCGATGAACAAACGAACGACTTCGCCTGGCGCTGGCGTGATCCATCGCATCTCGACGCGCACAGATCAGAGTTCTTTCTCCCGCCTCAACAGGTTCTGGAGCTCCTGCGCCCCCTGGTTGCGCCCCTGCGTCCCGATCCGATGGAAAACGCTCGAGGTGAGGCAGATGAACTCCCCTTTCACGAGGATTTCGAGCTCGACGTGGTGGTCGGCGAAAGCGGATTGCGGGAGGTAGCCCCGGACGGCTCGCAATCGTTCTGGGCGTATCGTTTGGGGAGAACCATACCATCCCACCTCTGCCTGGGGGATCGGGTTCCAACAAAGAAGGTATGCCTCTGGGGCGCCTGGAAGGGGAGCGTATTCGTTATTCACACCCTCTACCCGGGCAGACGCGCGCCACGGGAGATTCATGACCCGCAGATACGACTCGAAGATCTACCCGCAGCAATTCAGTTCTGGAGCACCCATGCAATCATCACCAAACACGGATCGTACTCACATGAACCAGACCATTGAGACCGAAGTCCTTACCCGGGACTGGCTTTTATCGGTCTTGAGGCCGCTACCCCCCGACCCGGTTGCCGTCCTCGACATTGACAGCACAATCATGGACACTGCGCCCCGAAACCGTGCGATCCTTACGGCAGCAGAGTCCCGCTTTCCGGCAATTCGACCGGTCATCCCTCTGATGAGTCAAACCGACCTCGGCTGGGGGGCGGCTGACACGGCCGGTCGCAGGGCGGGGCTCTCACCGGATCAGAAACAGGAACTGCGCCGTTTCTGGGCTGAGGGTTTCTTTTCCAACGATTGGCTCTCCTATGATGAGCCGTACCCCGGGGTAGGGGAGTTCCTGCGCTGGCTCCACGGGCAGGCGTTTCATCTCGTATACCTGACCGGACGTGACAGGCCGAAGATGGCAGACGGCACCCTTGCCTCCTTCGCGCGGCACGAGCTTCCTGTCGGTACGGGCACGACCTTTCTCTTCAAGCCGGACGCCGCACACGACGATATCGCCTTCAAACGTTCCGCAGTTCCGGCGATCCGCGAGCTCGGAACGCCGGTACTCGCCATCGACAACGAGCCGGGCAACGCGAACACCTTTCGCCATGGGTTCTCCGATGCCCTGATCCTGCTCATCGATACGATTACATCGCCGAATCCAGAACCCCTCGCGCCGGGCATACATCTCTTTCGCACCTATCCGTCTCCCGGGAGGCCCGCCTGAGGCTCCGGGATGGTACTACCGCCATGATCGCAGCCCCGTGCCGGGATCTGTCGGTGAACGGTTTTGCCCGGTGTCCGTACGCCTGAGGCGTCACCTGCCCACGCCGAGCGAGAATTACGACTCTGCGCTCCTCAGTCAAAACAGCCGGCGAGGCTGAGACAATCGTCGGGAAGCGCCATGCGCGCCTGGACCAGGGCGTCTACCACGCTCGGGTCGGCCAGAGTGGACACATCCCCCACCGCCTCCGGTTGGCGCTCCGCGATTTTGCGGAGAATACGGCGCATGATCTTGCCGGAACGCGTCTTGGGTAACCCTTCAGCGATCAGGATGTGATCCGGGGTTGCGATCGGCCCGATCCGGTGACGCACCTCCCCGCGCAACTCTCCCACGAGTTCGGCGTTGTTCTCCCATCCTTCGGCGATGACCACGTAGGCAAATATCCCCTGTCCCTTGATCTCATGAGGAAATCCGACCACCGCTGCCTCCGCGCAGGCAGGATGATTGACCAGGGCGGATTCGACCTCGGCGGTACCCATTCGGTGTCCGCTGACGTTGATAACATCGTCCACGCGACCGGTGATCCAGTAGTAGCCCTCCTCGTCCCGATTGCATCCGTCGCCGGTGAAGTAATACCCTTTGTAGGGCATCAAATAGGTTTGCAGAAATCGTGGATGATCATTCTGGATGGTCCTTGCCATCCCGGGCCAGGGGTTCTTGATTCCCAGTAATCCGGAGATACCGTTTCCTTCGAGTTCCGCGCCATGCTCGTCCAGAACCACCGGTTCGATCCCGAAAAACGGAAGCGTCGCCGACCCCGGCTTCATTGGTGTTGCTCCGGGCAGCGGGGTAATCATGATTCCGCCGGTCTCCGTTTGCCACCAGGTGTCTACAATCGCGCACCGCTCCTCGCCAACGACGCGATAGTACCACTCCCAGGTAGCGGGGTTTATCGGCTCTCCCACACTTCCCAGTATTCGGAGGCTCGATCGGTCGTATTTCTTCACCCAGTCGTCACCCTCTCGGGCAACCGCCCGCAACGCCGTCGGGGCGGTATAAAACTGGGTGATGCGGTGTCGCTCTACCATCTCCCAGTAGCGACCTGGGTCGGGGTAGACCGGGGTGGATTCGAACATGAGAGTCGTGGCGCCGTTTAAGAGGGGTCCGTATACCACGTAACTGTGGCCGGTAATCCATCCGACATCCGCGACGCAGGCGAACACGTCCCCGGGACGGTAGTCGAAGACGTAGCGATGGGTCAGGGCGGTATAGAGAAGGTACCCAGCCGTGGTGTGGGCGATCCCCTTCGGTTTTCCGGTGCTTCCGGATGTGTAGAGGAGAAAGAGCGTATCCTCCGCGTCCATCGGTTCCACCGGGCAGTACGGTCGCTGTGCGCTCATCGCCGTGTCCAGATCGACGTCCCGGGGTGGAAAGAACGGTACCTTTGACCCGGTTCGCTTTGTCACAAAGACGTGCCGAACGCTCGGCGCCGCCATAACCGCCTCATCAACGGTCCGTTTGAGGGGAATTAGCTTCCCACCCCGCACTCCCTCATCCGCAGTAATCACCGCAACAGCGTCCGAGTCGAGGATGCGGTCGCGCAAAGCATCCGCGCTGAACCCGGCAAAAACTACGGTGTGAACGACACCGAGGCGGGCACAGGCAAGCATCGCAAACGCCGCCTCGGGGATCATTGGAAGGTAAATCGCCACCCGGTCCCCCCTTCGGATGCCGTGTCTCAGGAGGACGTTTGCCATTCGCGATACTTCCCGCTGCAGTTCCCGGTAGGTGATTCGGCGTATCTCATCACGCTTGTCTCCCTCCCAGAGAAGCGCCACCTGATCTCCCCGGCTCTCCACGTGGCGGTCGACGCAGTTATAGGCGGCGTTTAACCGCCCCCCGAGAAACCACGCGATCGATCCGTGTTCCATGTCGGTATCAGCTACCGTGTGGAAATCCCGATCCCAGCTGAGCACCTCACGCGCCTTTTCGGCCCAGAACGCGGTCGGGTCGGTTATACTGTAATCGTAGAGCTGCTTATACGACTCCATCGAACCGACAAGCGCCTCGTTTCTCCAGCCAAACTCCGGGGTATACGCGGTTCCCATTTCATACCTCCACCGGGTTACTTTCGCACTTGCTCTGCGCACCTGCCCTGCGCACCTGCCCTGCGCACCTGCCCTGCGCACCTGCGCATCCAGACGCCCAGAGGCCGGCTACGAGGGGTCTTTATTCTCGTATGTCTGACTCTATGCGTCAACTTTGGATGTGGACTGCCGCCGGCCCAGCATATCCTGCCGCACCATACCTACAGTAGCAGGAAGATTATCGGCAAAACCATTATTATATCGTATTGACGTTTAAAAGCAATTATGGTTTAAATAGCGGCAATAGCGGTTGTGTCGCACCACGATGAGGAGGATCAGAAAAATGGACTCAACAAGTAATACGAATAACCCTATTCCCGAACCGATCCCCGGGCCAGATGCCGACCGTTCCCCGCAGCCTTCCACTCCGGCCGGGTCACCTCATCCCACGAAACCGCACGTTGTGGTTTCACTTAAGAGCGTAGGCCTCTCTATCATTCTCACGTTTATCTTTGGTCCGCTGGGGATGTTCTATTCCACGATCATTGGCGGGTTGGTCATGATGGTGCTTTCAATTGTTTTGGCGATTCCTACATTTGGATTCGGGCTCTTGATTACGTGGCCCGTTTCCATTATCTGGGGTGCCCTTGCGGTGCGGTCTCACAACAGGAAGCTCTTGGGATAGACGTCGCGCCCTCCGTAATGCTCCGGGGTGTTTTGTGGCGAGTACATCGCGATTGGATTACCGGCCTGTGGCCCACCTTTGGAGGGTTCTGTTTCTCTTCCTCTCTCTCCGGGTGCGGGTAAAAGTATCCGGGCGTCACAATATTCCGTCGAAAGGGCCTCTTGTAATCGCTGCGAACCATCGGACGTTCTACGATCCGGTGCTGGTCACCGCGGCTATCGGGCTACCTGTCGCCTGGGTAAGTTCGGTGCTGGTTTCAGAGTTTCCGATGGCGAGAGGGTTGGCGAAGCGTCTGGGTGCCATCTTTGTGGATCACCGAGGCAGAACCTGCAGGGGAGACGTTGACAGGATCCTGGAGACCTCGAGAACGAAGGTGATCGGCTTCTTTCCTGAGGGGATCGAAGGGGTGGTGCACATCAGAAGGCGAGAAAACCTCTGTCATTTCAAGCGTGGATTCGCCTATACGGCGGTTGCGAACGAGATTCCCGTCTTGCCGGTTGCGATCATCCCTCACGATGAGGCAGTCGTCCAATACCCGTTCGGACCCTCGGTGCGTCGGATATTTCTGAAACGTTCCGAGTTTTTACGCACGCCCTCTCGCATGGCGTACTCGAAAGTGGAGTTACGGATCCTTCCTCCCGTCCCGGTAGGGCGATCTGATCCGGCTAGGAGGAACAGCGATATACTGTTACTTCGAGAGCGCGTGAAAGATTCGATCACGAAGGCTCTTAAGGAGAGTCTGCAGTATGAAGATCAAGTCAGTTCCGTTTGAGCTGCTTTTTCCTCCCAACATGAACTACGAGTACTTCGAGAATGCTGAGGAACTCCCCGTTCCTGCGTCGGAAACGGATACAACCACCCTCGAAGAGGCGTGGTGGGCGGCAGAAGCGTCCTTGCTGTCCTACGAGCATCCAGGGTTCGCGCGACTTGTACTCAGGCTCCTTGGATCCAGTTTTTTTAGAAGCTTCTCATGGGGGGTGACCCAGGCGTTGGCGTTTTCTGTGAGGCAGACCTGTATTGTCGCCTTCCGGGGTACCGAGATCAAGAGCACACACGCCCTTAAGGATATGTCCGCTAATCTCGGATATGGGGTTGTGCCCTTTGCATCCGGACTTGCGTATCGTGGGTTCGTCAGCGCGTTCTCAGAAGTTCTTGAGTCCGATGACAACATCTTCCGTTTCATTGCTGCCGCCCGAAAGGATCACGGCTGTCAGCGTGTGGTCTTCTGTGGGCACAGCCTTGGAGGGGCCCTGGCGAGCCTCGCCGCTGTGTACTACGGTAATCCGTGTCACCTCTATACGTTCGGCGCTCCACGAGTTGGAGACGAAAGGTTCGTCAGGTTACTGCCTTCCACATCTCTCAGGTTCGTTAACGCCGGCGACCCCGTTCCATCACTGCCTCCGAATATTCGAGCAATAATGAGAGAATCCACAACCCTTGTACACGGGGATCTTCCTACCATCGTATTTGGTGGTGACGGGCTTGTGGAACCCTCTTCCGTAACCGAACAGGAACAGAGGGCCTCAAAAGCGATCATGAGAGGAGTACAGCGAGTCGGGGGCGGGTTGGTCTCATCCCTCTCGACCCTCAAAAAGTCCCGGGGTTCCGGTGAGGAGTCGTCCTCCTCAACATTTCTGGCCGACCTCGCCTCGAACACCACGATGGACGCACACGCCCCCGTTAAATACGCAGTGAACATCTGGAACCACATCGCGGGGCATCGAAACGGAACCTAAGATCTCAAACGACGCGTTCCTGGATCGACTCAGGGCTGCCGGCCTCTCTGACCGGCGCCCGGCGCGATTCAGCCGGTGTAGTGCGGGTTACCGGCGTTGGTCTCCCGGTAGGCGCGGGGGCTGATCCCCTCATACTTGCGAAAGACGGTGGAAAAATAGCTGTCGCTTTCGAACCCGACGCGATGAGCAATCTCATGAATCCGGGTCCGAGGCTCGCGGAGTAACAGCTCTTTGGCGCGATCAACCCGGCGTTGGTTGACATATTCGGTCGGTCTGCGGCTTGTCACGGAGCGGAAAAGATCGCAGAAGTACTGCGGGGTCACCCCGACCGTCCTCGCGAGATCCTCGAGACTCAGGGGCCGGTGCATCTCGTTCTCAATGAGATCGAGGGCCGGTTTGAGGCGTGTGACGTCGCTCTCTCGGCTCGCTTCTCCGGGATGCTGGATATGCTTGAGAAAATCCAAAAGCAGCTGGTAGATAATTGCGGATCCATCGATTCCGCGGAGGGGATAATCGCTTTGGAGCGTCGTGAGCGCCTTGCGGATGCGCGAGGCGGTAACCGTGCTGTCGGAGATGCCGTATACCCCGGTCCGGTTCATATCCAGATAGTGCAACATGCTCGGAATGTGGTACCCGCTGAAACTGATCCAGTGCACGTACCACGGCTCCTCCACGGCATAATAGGTATGCTCTTCGTCGGGGTAGAGGAGTAGCCCTTTGTTCGGCCCCGCCTCACCCCGCAGGGAGGGAGCTTCGAGAACACCCCGCCCGCGAATCGTCTGAATCCATTGGAACACAGGAAACCCGAAGGGCCGGTCAATCGGATACTGATAAAAATCGCAGCCCGCACCGATGAGCTGAAAGGGGAGCTCGTTTTCTACCTCCGTCGGTGTAGACAGGACGAACTGACCGTCTCGACGGCCCTCGTCGTGTTGGTTTTTCACCGCCGCGCCTCCTGCACCAATAAAAATGTAACAGTTTTCTTAATATCGTGAAAGTATCTTCACCCTCCTCCTTCCGGGATCTACCGCTTTTATCTCCCGGAATGTGAATATATGCAAAAAACCGTGCATATGTGCGTTCTTTTATGCAGGGTCCCGGACGGATTGCAAGTTAACCGTGCTCACCTGAAATGGTTGAAAATTCCGGGAAGATCTTGAGATTGACGGCTGTCATTTCCCGACTGAAAATAATGCAGCAATAATCAAGGAGGATTGCATTATGCGCAGACTCATCTTACTCGCACTTGTCGCGGCTCTACTCGCCCCGACGGTGTTTGCCTCCGGTCAGGGAGAGGACGGCGACGCCCAGGACCGGAAGCTGGTAATCAATTCCAACCTCTCCGACCCCGCTCCAAAGGCGGCGTTCGAGACGTTGGTAAACCGATTTCAGGAAGAGTATCCCGAGATCGATGTAACCCTGAACTCCTTCGACCACGAGGCGTACAAAACGGCGATCAGAAACTTTCTCGCCTCCGACCCGCCGGACGTGGCGTTGTGGTTCGCCGGAAACCGGATGCGCTTCTTTGTGGAACAGGGGCTGGTCATGGACGTGAGCGATCTCTGGGAGGAAGCCGGCTTCAATGAGACGATGGCGTCCAGCCGCGCGGCGTTCACCGTGGATGACGGCTTGTATGGCGTGCCCTGGGGGTACTACCAGTGGGGCGTGTTCTATCGGCAGGATATCTTCGAGGAGTACGGACTCGATGTACCGGAGACGTGGGACGAGTTCATGGAGGTGAGCGATACCCTCGTTGAGAACGACGTTACTCCCGTTTCCATCGGGACCAAGTTCCTGTGGACCGCCGCCGGCTGGTTTGACTACCTCAACTTGCGTATCAACGGCTACGATTTCCATATGGATCTCACCGCCGGTGAGGTTCCCTACACCGACGAGCGCCTCGACGAGGTCTTTGATGTGTGGGGTGAAATGATCGAACGCGGCTACTTCCTGGAAAACCACGCCACCTACTCCTGGCAGGAGGCGCAGGCGCCGTTCATTAACGGTGATGCCGCGATGTATCTGATCGGAAACTTCATCGTGCCCGACCTGGAGTCCGCCGGCGTCATCGACAATGTGGGATTCTTTCCCTTTCCCGAGATCAATCCCAACGTGGGCAGATACGAGGACGCCCCCACCGAGGCGTACCTGATACCGTCGGGCGCCGAAAACGTGGAAGAAGCGAAACTCTTCATTGAGTTTGCCTCCCGGGCGGATGTGCTGGCCGACTTTGCCTACGAAGTAGGGAATATTCCTCCCAACAGCGAGAGTCGCCCGCCGGAAGACCGCTTCACCAAGGCCGGCTTCGACTTGCTCAACGCCGCCGACGGCCTCGCGCAGTTCTACGACCGTGACACCAGTCCCGAGATGGCCTCGGTGGGCATGGAAGGGTTCCAGGAGTTCATGGTCAATCCCGACCGGGAAGATGCGATTCGTGAGCGCCTCGAGCGAGAGCGCGGGCGGATCTTCGAGTAAGTTCCACAACGGGCGGCACACCCCTGTGGTGATCTGCCCGACGTGAATCAGACGGTGGTCCATGGGAGCGCGTGTTCCAGTGTACGCGTGTTCCCGGGCCACCGGTTTTCTCTCACTTCTCACTCCCGGACCGCAGTAAGGATTGATATCGTGAAAAAAGAAACCGAATACCGTTGGTTACGCCTGCAGTTCAGGTTGGCTCCCCTCTATTTTCTGGCACCGGCGTTCATTCTCTTTTCCCTGTTTGTGCTCTGGCCGGTTGCACAGAGCATCTGGATCAGCTTCCATCAGTGGAACGGTTTTGGAGGGATGACCTGGATCGGCCTCGAGAACTATCGAGAGCTCTTCGGGGACGAAGATTTCCATACCGCCCTGGCGAACAACATTCGCTGGCTGGTCCTGATGCTGTTGGCACCGGTGGGGGGCTTATTCATCGCGCTGTTCCTGAACCAGAACATCCGGGGGATCCGGGTTATCAAATCGCTGTTCTTCTTTCCCTTTGTGATCAACCTGGTTGTGGTGGGGCTCATCTTCTCCTGGTTCTACAATCCCGACCTGGGACTCCTGGCGGAGCTCTTTCGGGCGTTTGGATTGCGACCAATTCCCGTGCTCGCCGACGAACAGCTCGCCACCTACGGCATCATTCTGGCTAATCTCTGGCCGCAGACGGCGTACTGCATGATTCTCTACCTTACCGGGCTCACCAGTATGAACTCGCAGGTGCTCGAGGCGGGGCGTATCGACGGCGCCTACGGCTGGACGATGCTCCGTAACGTGGTGATGCCGCAGCTGCGGGGCGCCACCTTTATCGCGGTGGTGGTTACGGTAATCGGAGCACTCCGCAGCTTCGATCTCATCGCGATCATGACCTCCGGCGGGCCCTGGGGAAGCAGTACGGTTCTGGCGTACCTGATGTATCAGGAGTCGTTGTTCAATTTCCGCATGGGCTACGGCGCGTCCATCGCGGTCATACTGTTTCTCATCATGACGGTGTTTATCACCTTCTTCCTGCGGTCGGTCGTACAGAACGAGGAGAGGTAAGTCGATGTTTCCTACGCCTATTGAACGAACAACCTTGCCTACCCGGGTTATCTATCGTGTCACGCTGCTGCTGCTTCTTTTGGTGTGGATGCTGCCGATGCTGGCTGTGGTGATAACCTCTATGCGGGGCAATCAGGACATCATCTCCGGAAACTACTGGGGCTGGCCCACAGAGTTTGAGATGATCGAGAACTACGCGGAGGTCTTTAATCCCGCCCGGAGTCCAATGTTGCAATACTTCATTAACTCCGTGGTGATAACGCTTCCGGCGGTCTTTTTCGCGATCTTTTTCAGTGCCATGGCGGGATACACCCTCGCGATTCACCGGTTTCCGGGGCGAATCCTGCTCTACGCGATGTTTATCGCCGGAAACTTTGTGCCGTTTCAGATTCTGATGATTCCGGTGCGAACCCTCTTTGCCAACCTCGGTCTGCTGGACACCCTCTGGGCACTGATTATCTTTCACACCGCGTTTCAGACCGGCTTTGCCACCTTTTTCCTGCGCAACTTTATCGCCGATCTGCCGATCGCCCTAGTGGAGTCCGCCCGTATCGAAGGAGCCACCGAGATGACGGTCTTCTTGCGAGTGATTCTGCCGTTGGTGCGGCCTGCCTTGGCGTCTCTGGGAGTGCTCCTCTTTACCTTTATCTGGAACGACTTCTTCTGGGCGTTGACCCTGGTCCAGAGCGACTCAGCCCGGCCGATCACCTTTGGTTTGCAGGCGCTTCGGGGGCAGTGGTCGATCGCGTGGAACCTGATCGCCGCGGGCTCAGTGGTGGCGGCGGTTCCCTCGGTCATTGTGTTCTTCATACTGCAACGCCAGTTCATCGCCGGTTTGACATTCGGCGGCGTCAAGGAATAATTGCACCCTATGATTACTACTTCCCCGGACGGCCGGACGTTTCACCTGCACAATCGATTTTTCAGCTACGCCATTCACATCATGGACGGGCGCTTCCCGGCGCACCTCTATTGGGGAGCGCCGTTGGGGCCCGAGGCGCCCCTCGACGCGGATGCGTTGATGTATCCTGCCGCGGCGCCGTATCTGGCGGTGCAATCCCGGGGAGAGGCTCCAAGTGACGGCGAGTGGCCCTGGGCCGCCGGTGGGTACTCATTGGACACGCTCCCCCAGGAGTATCCCACCTGGGGCACCGGGGAGCAGCGCCGGGGGGCGCTGGAGGCGACGCTCTCCGATG
>JBMCMH010000045.1:0-18218 GCA_048614515.1 Alkalispirochaeta sp.
TCTATTTCGATCTTCGCGACCCCTGTGAGCTGCGTCCAGTAACCGACGACATGGCGTTGGCGCATCCCTCCATTCAGACCAGTACCACTGGACGGCTCATGATTGAGGACGCCGAGGCCGGTTGGTTTCTCCGGGTAGACCACCTGAACGAGTATGGCAAAGAGCCGAGCATTGAGAAGCTCTGCATCAATCCACCGGAGCCGTTGATCTTCCTGAATCTCGATGCGAAACCGGGATCAACCGTCTTGCCCTGGGATCACATCGAAGATAGCCCCGGAAAGCCGTGTCCCAACCCGCGGGTGATTATGCCGCGCCACTTCATTGACAAAATCGTCGATGAACCGGTGGGGGTTGATGTTCGCAGCTTCGGCGTGCGGACTCCGCCCAGTACCCGGGAGAACCCCAACTACGGAATTATCGGTATGTTCCATGTACTCCCCCCGGCACTGGCGTGGCTCTGGCGGTTGGTAGCTCCTCGAGGGCATGCGAACCCCAGCATTGTTACCACTGAAGGCCTCTCCAGCGAAGGAGTGGGTTCATACTGGCCCTTTGCCACCGGTCTCCGGGTAACACAGGCTAACCTCCTCCTGCGGCTGATTCAACAGACCCCCGGTACACGATATGTGTTGATTCCCAACCAGTACATCGGAGCGTATAAGGTCGGGTTCAATCCGGAGTGGATCGCCCGGGAGTATATGGCGCGCCGCGGGAGCGTCAAGTTCCGCGACGAGCAGTTGATTCCGTCTCGCTGCCCGCTGTTGGGCCACGGTCTGGAGCGGCTGAAAGTTGCCGGACAGCTCGTGCCGAAAGGACTTCTGCGAGTTCATGATCAGACTGAAGTCGGCAAAGAAGGCTACGATGCAGGAGCTAAGATCCTTACGTCATTCTTCAAGCAGGAGCTCGAGCAGTTTCGCGTAGCGGATTTGGATCCGTTGGGCAAGGCGATCATCGATATCTGTCTCAATGACGGATCACTCAACGATTACGTCAATATTCTGCCCCGATAACGACAGAACAACGTGCCGTGCGCGCAGTGCCTAACCATGGCGCTGCGCGTCCAGCACCACCGCGGCGATGGTACTCCAGCGCCTCCTCTCGAAGACTCATCGCTCGCCGGTCTTTTTGATAATGTGGTAACCGAATTGGGTTTTCACGAGACCGGAAACTTTACCTGGTCTCAGCTTTACTAGGGCCGCCTCAAAGGGCTTTACCATTTTCCCCGGTCCAAACCACCCGAGATCACCACCTTTCGATTTGCTGGGACAAGTAGAAAACTCCTTGGCCAGCGCCTCAAACCGCGCTCCCTGTTTGACCCGCTTCAGCACTTGCTCCGCGAGTCCCTTGTCCTTCATAAGGATATGACTTGCTCTCCATTCCATGGTGGTACTATAACGCATGACCTAAAAGAGACGGTAGCGGTGATCCGATGGTACCGGCCGCGGCACGGCTTTCGCCGAGCGTGATCGGGACACGGGGACTATTCCTCGTACCGGCGATTGTACTCTCGGGCGGTGGTGACGATCAGCTCCCGCAAGGCGCCGTCCAGCTCGCCCTGTTCCTCCTCCAGACGCTTTAGTACGGAGGCAGGGATGGGGCCGGCATCGCCGTGAAGAATTGCCGTGGCCGCCCAGGCGGTGCGCTCACCGTGGGGCTGATCGGAGACAAAATGGCTACTCTGCTTGCCGCGCTGCCATGTAAAGGCGCGCTCATTGGCATGGCGATCATAGCAGAGTTGGAAACCGGTGGGCGGCGTACGGCGCGACTCGTACCAGACGATAATGTCAAAATACTCATTCACAAACCAGCGCCGGAATCCTTCTTCCGGACGTTGCCGGACGGAGCGGTTTTCACTCAGGGCGCTCATGGGGCCTACTCATTCCTCGGCGCTTCATGGCCGGACTCGATGGGGTTTCGCGGTTCATACGGCGAAAGGTACACCCGCGGCCGAGACCTGACCACCAACTCCTCACATACCCGAGCGACTCGCAGGAGCAGCGCCTCCTGCCAGTGGCGGGCCATAAACTGCAGCCCCACGGGAACCTGGGAGTACACGTTGCCGTCCTCATCGGTTTCCTCCACCGTGTGCCAGAAGTGACGACTCCGGGCGGTAACAAATCCGGCGGGAACACTCACCGCGGGATACCCCAACATATTTGCGGCGAAGGCGTATCTCATCGTCTCGCTGAGGGAGTTCAGATCCGACACTCCGGAGAGCAGACGGTCTCGGTTGAGCCGAGGGGGCAAGTTGGCGGTTGTGGGGGTTGCGATCACGTCCACCTGGGCAAATACGGATTCAAAGTCTTTGAGCGCCCGATACCGGACCTGCTGCGCCTTCAAATAGTCGCTGGGAGTGATAAAGCGTGCCAACGCCAGGTTAGCCCGCGCCTCGTTGCTGAAATCGCTGCGGTGCACCGGGTAGTACGGATCCATGGCGGCGCGCATCTCGGAGGTGATCGTCACCAGATGAGCCACACGGAGGGAGTCCAGGGAGGGAATCGAAATCTCCACCACCTCGGCACCCTGCGCGACCAACCGGTCCAGAAGCGCGCGAGCGGCGGTGCGCACTTCCTCTCGAGAATGGTCAAACCACTGAGAAAACACCCCGATTCGCAGTCCCGCTACGTCGTCGAGAAACCCCTCCAAGGATGGGCGAGGCTGGGCGTGACTGGCGGGGTCGTCGGGATCAGGGCCGGCCATGGTGAGATAGGTGAGCGCCAGGTCTCGCACGTTGCCGGCGATTAGACCGGCATTACCCACGGTTGGTGCCAGCGGAAACTCTCCCCGTTCACTGGTGCGCCCCATCGTGAGTTTGAGTCCAAAGACGCCGCAATACGCTGCGGGGATTCGTACCGACCCGCCGCCGTCGGCCCCGATCGCCACGGGACAAATTCCGGAGGCCACGGCGCCGGCGCTTCCGGAGGATGAACCTCCTGGGTAGCGCCACGGTGCGTACGGATTTACCGGGGTGCCGCGAAATGGGTTGAGTCCGGTCACGCCGATGCCGATTTCATGCATGTTGGTTTTGCCGACGATAATCGCCCCCGCTTCTCGCAGCCGCGCGACAATCCACGCATCGTCCTGAGCGGGGTGGCCGTGGATGAAGCTGGTGCCGAGGGTGGTAGTGTACTCCGCCACATCGATTTCATCCTTGACCGCAATGGGGACGCCCTCAAGAATCGACCGGGGGGTACCATCGGCGAAACGATCGACGGATTCCTGAGCCTGTCGGCGAATATCATCCGCACGCCAGTCTATGAAGGCGTAGAGCGGTGGATTGCCCCGGTCCTGATGCTCGAGGACGTGGATGAGGCGTTCCGCCACGGTGCCGGGAGTAAGGGTGCCGGCGCGGTAGGCCTGGGCGTAGTCCGCGACGGAGGGGAATACAAAACTGTGCTCGGGCCGCGACGTGGTTCCGATCCGCTCAATAATCTCAATACCCGGGGCGGGGTGAGGCGTTGCATTATCCGCTGCGGTGGAGGAGTCGGCGGCGGGGCCCACCGGTTTAAAGAGTCGGGGCTCGCTCAGTTCCATCTGCCGAAAGCGATCAATTCCCAAGTGGTGAAAAAACGTGGGGGCTACACGCCGGCCGGATACGCCGTGCTCCAACAACCATGCCGCAAATAGTAGGCGCGATCCCTCGAGTCGGGGCGCATGGATCGTCTTCAGATCATAGCTCATACGGTACTCCTCTACGGATTGCATTATTTGCCGCTGGGCGCAGGATAGCAAGTACACACGCGGCATTTATCGCGCGGTGGGAGTGTTTGGTATACCGAACGCACTACGAGATTCCGCGGACCACCGTACGTCGGGCATCTCGTAGGCTTGCACCAACCGCTTCCATGAGCGCGATGTCCTGTACCGCCGCCGCTGGAGAGTAGCGGCCGAACGAGTGTTCCGGCAGGACGCGCGCTACTTCGTTCCACATCGCTACACTCTCGTTCTCACCTTTCACTGGGAGGATTCGCGATTCTCCGCCGGCGCCGTCGATAACATGAACGTCAGTGTCGGAGCAGCGCAGCGCCGCTCGCGTTCCATGAATGACGAAACTGTTGCCCTGCGTGCCCAGGCTTGCGGAATGCGCAAACACTCCCTGAATCCGGCGGTCGTACTCTAGAACCATAGACAGAAGATCTACCTCACCAAAGCCGTCTCGAAGCGAGCGTCCTCGGGCATACGCCGCTCTCGCGGGCCCGAAGAGCTGGTGCAGGAGGGCGATCTCATGGATTCCGCCGTCAAAAAAGTTACCCAGCGGGTAGTCGGGTTCCGCGCGCCAGGCGGTGGACCCGTATCCCCCGGTCTGGTCATCGTCGGCGGCGATACGCACGTGGAGCGCCCGCTCAAAGCTTACCGGATCGCCGATTACGCCGTCATCAATACACCCACGGACGACGGGGATCAACGGTTTGTGAACGTGCTGTTCCAGGATGTAGAGCACTCCGGGAGAGCGTTGTGCCAGCTCGGCCAAGGCGTACGCCTCATCCGCGCTGCGGGCCATCGGCTTTTCTACGATCGCATGTTTTCCCGCTTCCAGGGTCGCCTGGGCCAGCGGAGCGTTGAGGGAGATCGGGGTCAGAATCACCACCGCTTCCACCTGGGGGTCGTTGATGAGCTCGTGGGCGTCACTATAAATCTGGGCGTTTGGATAGAACTCCCGGGCGCGGTCTTGGTTGTGCGACGACCGCGCGGCCACGGCGTGGACGGAAAACATGCCCGAAAGCGATGCGATGATGTCCCGGTGGGTCTTTTCCCAGATCAGGCCGGGTCCGATTATTCCAAGGTGTATCATGGAATCAGCATACTGCGCCTTCGCAATACTCGCCAGGTGAGAATGGCCGGTGGTGCGACCGAATATACTTGCGATTCCCCCGGGGGACGTGTAGCCTAGTATATATGACACATACATCGACGCTCCGAGAACTTCTGGAACATTCACTGCGGCAGTACGCTGATCTAAACGCGTACAGCGTGCTCAATGGGAAGACCTGGACGTTTCGGGAGGTTGGATACGCCGTGGGTGGTATTCAGCGGCGGCTGGCGGACCACGGAGTCGGCGCCGGCGATCGCGTGGCGCTGTTGAGTGAGAATCAGCCGCCGTGGCCTGCGGCGTATCTCGCAGTTACTGCCGGAGGCGCGATTGCGGTGCCGATCCTGCCCGATTTCTCTCCTGCCGAGGTCGCCGGGATTATCGAACATGCCGGTGCCACAGTGCTGTTGGCTTCCACCAAACAAGCGCGCCGACTGCAGGAGCGCCCTGATATTGCGGTTCCCGCTGAGACGATCATTCTGGAGGAGCTGTTTCAACAGGCCGTAGAGGCTGCTGATCCGCAGGGCGTCACCTTTGGCCCCGTGACTCCCGACCATACCGCAGCGATCATTTATACCTCCGGCACCACCGGCCACTCCAAGGGGGTAATGTTGAGCCACGGCAACCTCACCAGCAATGTGGTGGGGGCCGACGCCTTTGCCCGCCTGCAGCCGGGGGAGCGCATGCTCTCACTGCTCCCGCTGGCGCATACCTACGAGTGTACGCTGGGAATGCTCATTCCCTTTTCTCATGGATCCCACGTGACGTACTTGGATCGACCGGCATCGCCCACGGTGCTGTCCAAAGCACTGACCACGGTCCAGCCACACCTGATGCTGTCGGTGCCGCTGCTGATCGAAAAACTGGTGCGGGCGCGGGTGATGCCGCAGTTGGACAAACCGCTGCTCCGCGTTTTGCGGCGGATTCCGGGGATCGGGCACGTGATCCATCGCGCCGCGGGCAAGAAATTGGTTGCGGCGTTTGGCGGCGAGTTGCGGTTCTTTGGAATCGGGGGCGCCCCGCTTGCACCGGACGTAGAGAAAATCCTGTATCGGATCGATTTCCCGTATGCTATCGGATACGGCCTCACCGAGACGTCACCCCTGCTGGCGGGGACCAGTCCGCACCATAACACGCTTCGGAGTACGGGAACCGCGGTGGAGGGAGTCGATCTGCGTATCGAAGCGGGCGAGATTCAAGCCCGGGGTCCCAACGTTATGCAAGGCTACTACCGCGATCCCGAACAGACCGCCGAAGTGATGACCGACGACGGGTGGTTCCGCACCGGGGATCTCGGCGAATTCGACGCCAAAGGGCGACTGTATGTGAAGGGGCGGAGCAAGACGGTGATTCTCAGCAGCAACGGCGAGAATATCTATCCCGAGGCGATTGAGGCGCTCATCAATCAGTTTAAGGGCGTAGCCGAATCGTTGGTGGTGCAACGCGGAAACAAACTGGTTGCGCGGGTGCGGTTGGACTACGACCGCCTAGCGGAAAACATGCGGTCTCTCGGCGACGCCGCCCGGGACGCTGCGGGCCGTGCCGGCAGCGCCGCCGGTCGCGCTGGTACTGCCGCGGGGCAGGCGTTCTCCGGCGCGGCCGATCGATTTTCCGGATACCTCGAGGAGGTGCGCAAGGAGGTGAACAGCCGTCTCAGCGCGTTTAGTCGGATTTCGCACATCGAGGAAGAACACGAACCGTTTGAGAAGACGCCTACGTTCAAGATCAAACGGTATCTGTATCGCGAAAAAAAGTAGTCGTGCCCGGCGGTTCGCCTTGCCGCGGCGGGGGGCGAGTGGTATCTTTCGTGTTCGAAGGAGTTTTTTATGAACGATGCGCAGAGAAACAACGTGCGCCGCGCAGTCCTGGTTGCGGTGGCGGTCTCGATGTTACTGCTCCCGGTCACGGCGTTTGCCGCGGGGTCGGCGGAAACGGAGGAGGCCGCCGAGTCGGAGGCACCTGAGAAGGGGCCGGTGACGGTGGCCAGCAAAATCGACACGGAAGGCAGCTTGTTGGGATATATGATGCTGATCGTGCTGGAAGCCGACGGGTTTGAGGTCAATAATCAGGTCGAGTTTGGGCCGACCGATGTAATTCGTCGGGCGATCACCAGTGATGAGATCGACCTGTACCCTGAGTACACCGGAAACGGCGCGTTCTTCTTTGATGAGGCCGAGAGTGACACGTGGAACGACTCTGACGCCGGCTATGAACGGGTTAAACAACTAGACATGGAGGAGAACGACCTGGTCTGGCTGACTCCCGCCGACGCCAACAATACCTGGGCAATTGCCGTTCGGAGCGAGCTTGCCGAAGAGGGTGTTACGACGCTGGGGGATATTGCGGATTGGATGGATGGCGGCAATGAATTCAAGCTCGCCGCCAGCGAGGAGTTCGTTAGTCGTCCGGATGTACTTCCCGCGTTTGAGGAAGAGTACGGGTTCGAACTGGAACAGGAGGATCTCCTGATCTTCTCCGGAGGAAACACCGCTACCACGATGCAGGCGGCAGCGCGGAACCAAGAGGGTGTTAACGCGGCGATGGCATACGGAACGGACGGGCAACTGGCGGCGTTGGACCTGCAGGTGCTGGATGATACCGCCGGTGTTCAGCCGGTGTACCGCCCGGCGCCGGTGATTCGCGCCGAGGTACTGGAAGAGTATCCGGAAATTGAAGAGCTCCTGCAGCCGATCTTTGAGAGCTTTGACCGTGAGGTTCTCCAGACGCTCAATGCGGCGATCGCCGTGGAGGGCCGAAGTGCTGAGGTTGTTGCCCGGGAGTACCTCGAGGACAATGGATTCCTGCCGTAAGGCAGGCGTGGAAACAGATAGTCCATGAAGCGGTGGATTTCCGGCCATACGGAGCCGGTAGATATACTCCCCGTCGTCGTGTCTCTGGTGCCGGCGGCGGGGCTCTTCTTTATGAACGTGATACACCTCCGTCCCAACCGCATTGCGGACGGACAAGGCTACGTGATCTGGGAGCTGTCGCTCCCACTCCTGCCGATGGTACTGCTCGTGATAACCGGGGTCGTCTTGGTTGTGGCGGCGCGATTTGTACAACAGGCGGAGATCCCGGCGTTGCTCCTCTGGGCGGTCTCCGTTGGAATCGTTCCGTGGATTCTGTTTCATATGGCGGCGGTGGAACTCGCCGATCGTGGTGAACTCGGAGAACTGGCCCGAGTGAGTCCGGGGGCCGGCGTGTGGATCGGTCTCATCGCGGCGCTGGCCGCGTGGCATGAATTGCTTCGAAGTAGTCGAGGCCGCATTAAAGGACTATTTGTGGCGGCACTACTGGGAGTGGTGGGATTTGTCATTACTCAGCTCGCCGCGGCGCCGCTGGACCGGCTCTCATATCTTGTCGAGTACAACGTTCGGGCAGAGCGGTTTGGTCAGGAGTTTGTGCGACACCTGCGGCTCAGTGGGAGTGCCGTGGGACTGGCCTGTCTAATTGGTGTCCCCGCCGGAATGGCTGCGTATCGCCACCCGCGATTTCGGGACGCCATTCTTGATGCTACCAGCACCATTCAAACGATTCCTAGTCTCGCTATGTTTGGCCTGCTTATCGCTCCGCTGGCGGCACTCAGCCAAGCGAGTCCCGCGTTGCGCAGCATGGGCGTCTCCGGAGTAGGGACCACGCCGGCGCTCATCGCCTTGACGCTGTACGCCCTACTCCCGGTAGTGCGCAACACGCTCACCGGGCTCTCGGTAGTTCCCGTGAGCGTGCGCGAGAGTGGCCAGGCGATGGGTATGACCCGACGACAGCGATTTTGGATGGTGGAAATGCCGCTGGCGTTGCCGGTACTCATTCGCGGCGTTCGCACTGCGGCGGTGCAGGCGGTGGGAAACACCACGGTGGCGGGCCTCATCGGCGCCGGGGGACTGGGATGGTTTATCTTTCAGGGTCTGGGACAGGCGGCAACTGATCTGGTGGTGCTCGGCGTGATTCCCATCGTGCTCATGGCAATTGTCGTGGACCGGGTGTTTCAACTGTTGCAGCGGCTTGCCGGTCGCGGTGGCGACGGGACGAAGGAGCAGAGATGATTGGCTTTCACGAGGTAAGCAAGCGGTACGGAGAAAAAGTGGCGGTCTCCGGCCTTGATATGACGGTGGAGAATGGAAGCGTCTGCGTGCTCATCGGGCCCTCCGGATGTGGCAAATCCACCACGTTGCGTATGATCAACCGGCTGTTGGAGCCGGACGAGGGTATGATCGAGGTGGACGACCAGTACCTCCGCGACTATGACCCCGCGCAGCTGCGGTTAAAGATCGGCTACGTGATCCAGTCGGTTGGACTGCTTCCGCACATGCGAGTGTGGCAGAACATTTCTCTGGTACCGCGCTTGCTGGGGTGGGACAAGCCCCGGCGTCGCGAGCGGGCGGATGAACTGCTCGAGACGGTTGGATTGGACCCCGGCGAGTATAGGGACAAGTACCCCGCGCAACTCTCGGGAGGTGAGGCGCAGCGAGTGGGAGTGGCTCGAGCGCTTGCCGCGGATCCACCGTATCTCTTGATGGACGAACCGTTTGGGGCGGTGGATCCCCTGACTCGTGCCTCGTTACAGCAGTCGTTTCGTGAGATCCAGTCCCGGCTCAAAAAGACGGTAGTTCTGGTGACGCACGACCTGGACGAGGCGATCTACCTTGCCGATCGGATCGCCTTGATGAAGGACGGCGTATTGCAGCAGTTTGGCACGCCCGCCGAGGTGCTCGCGCATCCCGCAAACGACTTTGTGCGGGAGTTCGTGGGAAGCGATCGTATGCTCCGGATGCTCAATACGATTGAGCTGGAAGCCCTGGACGGCTGGAACGGCGCCGACGGGGCGCGGCCGACGCTCCGGGATGCCCTGTCGCACCTCCTCGCGGCACACGATCACACCGTGCGGGTAGGGCTGCGGGACGGCGACGAGCGGGAGCTCAGTTTTGACGGGCTCCGGGAGCTGGTGCACACATGAGATTGATGCGGCTCGGCGTGTTGGTGATCCTTCTGGTGGTCGTCTTGGTGCCGGGTATCTACGAACCGGTGGCGCGGATGTTATTTCCCACCGAGTCGGCCCATATTTACCAGCGAGTACGCCTCTCGGTGCTGTTTGGTCAGCACATCGTGCTGGCCGGATTGGCCACGGTGGGGGCCGCGATTGTGGGGGTATCGGTGGGTGTGCTGGTGACCCGTCCGCAGGGACGCTCCCTAATCCCGCTGGTCCGCGATTTGGCGGCGCTGGCGCAAACGATCCCGCCGGTGGCGGTCCTGGTTCTGGCCGTTCCCGTGCTTGGTTTTGGTACCGCTCCCACCGTGTTGGCGCTGTTTCTCTTTAGCGTGCTCCCGATTCTGGGAAACACCGTCACCGGCTTGGAGCAGGTGGACCCCGCTCTCTTGGAGGCGTCTACCGGTATGGGTATGCGTGACTGGCGGCGGCTGCTGGTAACGGAGCTGCCGCTGGCCTCGCCGGTGATTCTCGCGGGGGTGCGTACCGCGGCGATCATTTCCGTCGGAACCGCCACAATCGGGGCCACGATCGGGGCCGGCGGTCTGGGGGTGGTGATCATCGCCGGCCTGGTGCGGGATAATCTTGCCTTCATTACTGCCGGTGCGGCGGCTTCGGCGCTGCTGGCGCTTATCGTTGACTGGTTTTTCGAACTCGCGGCGAACCGTGTAATGCGCGTTCAGCAAGGTGAAGCCGCCGGGCAGGGGTGAGTGCGCCGCCGACCGAGGCCGACCACGACTTACTCGATCGGCAGGCTCTCGTCGGCAGACCACTCCATCCACGATCCCGCATAGTTGCGTACGTTCTCGTATCCGAGCATGCGTAGCACGAAATAGGTATGCGAGGATCGCGATGCCGTACGGCAGTAGGTAATGATCGGCGTGTCGCTGTTCACCCCGATGTGTGCGTATAACTCCGCCAGATTCGGTGCCGGAATGAGCGTCGGATCGAAGAGATCCACGATATGCTGTTGCCAGTCCACGTTGTAAGCGCCGGGAATATGCCCGTTGCGGACGTGGGCGTCGGTTCGGCCGTGATATTCCTCGGGGGTGCGGGTGTCGATGATGCGCGTGTCGTCCCGGCCGATCGCGGCAAGCACATCCTCTTTATGCGCCACGTTGCTTCGTGCACCGGTGGTCGTTCCAGCGCGGGGGGCGGCGTGAAACGTCGCCGGCGGCGGACTCGCCACGCCCTGCTCCGTAGGAAGGCCCTGCGAGACCCATCCGGGAAATCCACCATTTAACAGCGCCACCCGAGAACGGCCCAGGTGCTCCAGCACCCAAAACACTTTTGCCGACGGAACCAGGCCGGAAGAATCGTACAGTACGAGGAATCTCTGGGCGTCCACCCCGGCGGTCCCGAGCAGTTCCTCGAGTTGTGCCACGGGACGCATGTGCGAGCCCATCGCTTCAGGCTCGAACAGGTCTCCTGAGGGAAGCGAAATCGCTCCAGGGATGTGACGTTCCGCGAAGTCCGTCGTTCCGCTGGTGTCTACGACCAGTACATCAGGGTCCTGAAGGTGATCGCGGACCCATGTCGCACTCACCAATAACGATTCAGTCATGTGTCACATCCTCCTTGACTATTTTAGTATACAACAGTACGCTCATTTATACAAGTAACTAAAGTTAGTTACTGTAGATTAAGGAAGCAAATGTGATGAGCGAAGACCAGCTACAGCGTATTGTCTCCATGGTTATGACCGCCGCTGCGGTGGCGTTGGTGATCGTACTGGGAGTAGGAGTCGCCCGCGGTGATATACGGCCCGGCGCCGGCTCGCAGGGCCGATCCGGTTCCGGGGGTCTGTTTGCTCCGGCGCATCTCTTTGACGCGGACCAGGAGCACGGCCTGGTAGTAGCCGTAGACGGCGGACGCCGGCTGCTGTCCGTGACGGTTCCCGACGGCACGGTCAACGCAGCGGTTGATCTTCCGGGACGCGCCGCCACGATCGTTCCCACGCCCGGGGGAGTTTCGGTGTGGGTCACCTTTGCAGACCGGCGGGAGATCGAGATCTACTCCACCACCGACCTCTCCCACCAGGCAACCGTTCGCCCCGAGAGCGGCGGCGGCAACATTCCCGCGAGTCTTACCTTTTCAGAGAACGGCGACACCCTCTTCGTCACCTGGCAGGAGGATGCGCGCATTTCCATCTATCGCCACGAAATGCGGGAGCTCACGCTGCTGCGGGAGGTTGCTTCCGATGACGCCGCCGGGACGGCGGGCCCGGTGGTGAGAAACCGCCGTGCCACGCGGATATACCGCGTGGAAGAGAGCGGAAATCTGGCGGCGTTCTTCGTGCAGAACGGGCAACGCCTCGATTCTATTAGCGTGCCCGGCGGGGGGGCCCATGCTGAAGCGCCGCCGGTGTTTACGGCGGATTATACCGCTGCCTGGGCGCTGACGGAGACGGGGGATCTGGTCGGTATCGACGCGGCGCAGGACCGTGCATACCGCCGGGAACTCGACTTCGAGCCGGCCCCGGGGCACGCGCCGGTGATGGTAGGTGAGGAGCCCCGCGGACTGGTGGTGCGGTCGGATGAGCGTGGAGTGCACCGCGTAGATCTTCTCGATATCGAAAATCCCGAGGAATCCGGACGGGTAGACCTCGCATCGGAGGGAGTGGATTCGACCATCGTGGCGATGGTGGCGGCGGGAAACGGCGCCGCCCTGCTCGTCACCGCCGACGGTGCCCTGGTAACGATCGACGGGCGTTCGCTGGAGCTGGTGGAGACGGCGGAGATCCGCGATGGGGACCAACCGATTGAGCCGCGGACGGCCGCGGCGTGGACGATTAACGAGGAGGGGAATTTCGCATGCTTCTAATTGGCGGGCTATCGCTGGGATTGCTCTTGGGCTACGCCCTACAGCGCGGCGGGTACTGCATGAACACCGCGTTTCGCAGTTTCTTTCTGGAAAAGGACAAGAGTCTGGTACGAGCGTGGGTGCTGGTGTTGCTGATCAATATCGTGGGCGTGCGCCTCTTTACCGATCTCGGCGTGCTGGACCCGGCGGTGGCACCGATCTTCTGGCCGGCGGCGATCGTCGGCGGATTCATTTTCGGGGCGGGCATGGTGTTGGCCGGCGGGTGTGCCAGTGGCACCTACTACCGCTGCGGCCGGGGCATGTTGGGCTCGGTGGCGGCGTTGATCGGATTCGTGATCGGCACCGCCGTGATCGACGGCGGCGCGCTGGTGGGCGTGCAGTCGGTGCTGCGGGCGCCGGTGATCGATACCGGGGGAGCTCAGGCGACGCTCTTCGGCGTGTTGGGCGTGGAAAGCGTTGTGATCAGATGGCTCGTGCTGGGGGCGGTGGCTGCGCTTGCGATTGTGTGGCTCGCCCGGGCGCCGAAGAATCGATTTCTGATCGGATGGAGCTGGCAGCGCTCGGGCACCGTGATCGGTGTCCTGGCGTTGGCGGCGTGGCTCCTGTCGGCGATGCAGGGGCGCAACTTCGGCTTGTCCTTTACGCAACCCACCGTGGCGTTGACGCGCTTCGTGGTGAGTGGCGACGCCTCCGGCATTAGCGTGGCGTCGTTCATCGTAGTCGCGGTGCCGGTGGGAGCGTTTCTGGCGGCCAAGGCGGCGGGAGAGGCGATTCTCAGAGCCCCCGACCCGCGACGGCTCGCGCGCCAGTTTGGCGGAGGAGCGGTAATGGGCACCGGGGCCTCCATCGCCGGCGGCTGCAATATCGGACACAGCATTACCGGTGTGTCCACCCTGGGAATCACGGCGATCGTGAGCACCGGGTTCATAATTCTTGGATGTTGGGCGATGACAACGATCATCGTTCGCAGCGAATCACGAAAAGCCGCAACGGCTTACGGAGGAATAACATCATGAAACGAAACGTTTCACAGTATCGGATACGGGTGGCGGCGATCGCGCTGGTTGTCGTGGCACTGGCGGGCACGCCGGTGTTCGCCGGGGGAACGGCCGAAGAGCCGCTGGTGCGGACGGCGCCGGAGGAGATTTTGGTGACGCCGGAATGGGTCGCCGAGCAGGGTGACAATGTGGTCATCTTAGACATCGGTCGCGACTTCGAGGAGTTCGAGGCGGGCCACGTTCCCGGGGCGGCGTACGTGCAGCGAGAGGTTATCGCTGCGGAACGCGACGGTGTCGGCGGGATGCTGCCCGAGCCGGAGGTAGTGGCTGCGGACCTGGCGGAGTTGGGTGTGTCGCATGACACCCCGGTGGTGGTATATGACGCCGGCCGCGGCACCTGGTCGAGTCGCCTCTTCTGGGCGCTGGAGTACCTCGGTCACGAGCAGGTGCACCTGCTGGACGGTGGTGTCACCGCCTGGGAGCACTCCGACCTGGCATTTTCCGAGGAAATTGAGGTTCCCCAGCGCGGGGATTTTGAACCCCGGGTTCGCGAGCAGTTGCTGGCGGATCAGGCGTACGTGGAAGGGCATCTGGAGAGCGACGACGTGTTGATTTTGGACGCCCGCTCACCGGCGGAGTATCGCGGTGAGGATGTCCGCGCGGAGCGCGGCGGGCACGTCCCGGGGGCGGTGAATCTTGACTGGGTGAACAACAGCAGCGGCGAGGATCCCCGCTTTCGCCCGATCGAAGAGCTCTCCCAGATATACGCTGAAGCGATGCAGGGGCACGACGGCGAAGTGGTGACGTTGTGCCAGGGTGGATTCCGAGCCGCCCACAGCTACGTGGCGTTGCGCATCCTCGGATACGAAGAGGCGCGCATGTACGACGGGTCCTGGTCGGAGTGGGGCAACGACCCGGACGTACCGATCGAGACTGAGGCGTGAGGAGGACCATATGACGGAAGCAACCGCGGATAGAATTATCGACCTGAAAGATGAGGTGTGCCCGTACACCTTCGTGAAGAGCAAGGTGGCGTTGGAACAGCTCGACTCCGGTCAGCTCCTGGAGATCCATCTGGGGAACAGTGAATCGGCGAGCAATGTGCCCCGCTCCATCGATCTGGAGGGACACGAGGTGGTAAACGTCGACAAACCGGAGGCCGGCCACTGGGTGGTGACGGTGCGGCGGAGCTGATAGCTGCCAGCGAGCGATGTCCAGCCAAAGAAAACGGAAGCCCCGCACCACCGCCTGTTTGCGATAGTGCGGGGCCGATTGGATTAGGGCGGGGTTGCCGCCATCCGCCGCGCCCGCGGAAGCGGAACGATGTTATGATCCTTCGGTGTTTCGTGCCTCGTCAAGCGCTGCGGAGACCGCTTCAAGCACTGCGCTACTGGAATCGGTAGCGCCGCTAATGGTGTCTATATCTTCAGTGCTCTGCTCATCGATAATGCGTGGGATCATCGTATCGCGGACTGGGGCCAGCATGCTGGGAGTCTCACTGGAGTCGACGATCTCTATTTCCGCGATCTTGCCGCGCTGGACCTCGACCTCTACGGTAATATCATCATAGTGACCGCGGGCGGCTGCCTGATATGTGCCGTCAGTGTATGGCCCCTGGGAACATCCCAAGGCAACGAGGACCGCGGCCAGGACGATCCCCCCGGTGAGACTCGATCGCACCGCGCGGCGAACTGTCCGTGCTGAGTTGAACATCACAGTTTTCATGCTTACTCCGCTGAGGCCGTGGCTGCAGCGTTAGACCCAGCTATGCGGCCAAACGTGATAATATCGGCCAGCGCGTTGCCGCCGAGACGATTGGTGCCGTGGACGCCGCCGGTGGCCTCTCCCGCGGCAAAAAATCGCGGAACGGTCCGCCCTTGGCTGGTGAGGACCCGCGCCTCCGTATCGATCTCGATGCCGCCCATGGTGTGGTGTACCGCTGGTCCTACCTCAATCGCGTAGTACGGTCCGGAGTTGAGTTGTCGGGGGAGGCTGTCTCTGCCGAACTCTGAATCTGAGCCCTCGTCGACCGTTGCGTTGTAGCGATCTATCGTCGCTTCCAGCTGCTCGGCCGGCGCTCCGATGGCTTCCGCCAGTGCCGCTACGTCGTCTCCCTCGGTGACCAGACCGGCGTTGATGTAGCTTTCAACGGCGCTCAGGCTCTCACGAACGCCCTGATCGAAAACCAACAAGGCGGTGCCCCCGTCCTGCTCGAGTTCCGCTCCGGAGACTACGTCTCGGGTGTCCAGTTCATTGACGAAGCGTTCCCCGCTGCGGTTTACCAGGATAGCTCCATTGCCCCGGACCGCTTCCGTGATCATCTTCCCCTCGCCAGGAACGACGGTTGGATGAGTCTGAATGTACTCCATATCCACCAATGCTACGTCCAGTTGGTCCACCAGATCGAACGCATCACCGGTAGCTCCCGGATGGTTGGTGGTACCGAAACCCTCCAGGCTCGGATCGTTGGCCACGAGCATTTCCGGGTTTGCTCCGAATCCACCGGCCGCCATGACGACCGCTCCTGCGAGGATATCGTAATCCTCCTCGTCTTGAAGATCTCGAACCGTTACGCCGGTGACCTCTCCGTCCTCGTGGAGTACTGCAGTGACTTCGGACCACGTGCGGATGTCTATACCGCGTTCATCGGCTGCGGCCTTGAGCGTCTCAACGATATGGCCACCCACAGCGGCGCCGCCGGTGGGACGGTGCGTCCGGTTGACTGAATGGCCCCCGAGGCGTCCGACATCGCTAAGATCCGCGCCAAGAGTTGTAAGCCAGGATACGCTGTTCGCTGCCTCCCGGGAGAGCAGCGCCACCAGATCCGGATTATTCCGGTTACCGCCGCCGGACATCGTGTCATCGTAGAAGAGTTCCGGTGAATCCGAGATTCCCAAATCTTGCTGGAACTCGGTCCCCGCCGCGTTCATGCCGCCGGTGGCATAGTTTGTATTACCGCCAACGCCGGGCATCTTCTCCAGTACGATCACTGAGGCACCCGCATCTGCTGCTTCTACAGCCGCGGCGAGCCCTGCGCCGCCGGCGCCGATAATGACGACATCGGCTTCGGGTCGCGAGCTGCAGCCACCCAATACAAATATTCCGATTAATATGAGCGATATCGCTCCAACAATATGTTTCATCTTGGCTCCTTGAAAAAATAAATTAATATCGATAAACAATTACCGCATCAAAAGCCCCTTGATGTCAATGGTTTGCAGAAAACTGCAACCGATTTGCAAAAATCGGAGTTGGCGATGACAGCTGTTCGGAGCGTTTGCCGGTGCCTCCACCGCGGCGGTGGCGCTGCTCGAACCGGACCAGCTGTTCTTGGTGGTCCGTACCAACCCCCGTTTATGGGTACTGATGCTCTTTTCGCGCACCTGGTTGCGAAGCCGGTCGGCCCTGGCCGTATCGATTGAGCACGCGCTGTACGGGTTCTGGTTGTTCACCGTGGGCCTCGGATCCTACTTTGCGTTTTCCGGTTCATAGGGTGTGAATCCACGGTTCACGTTACGTAGTAATTGACACAGCATAGAACCATAACAGACCGCATAATTAGAGATTTTCACAAATTATCCGCTTGGCCTACTTCTTGCGTCTAAGTCCTCATCTGAATGATGTAGGAGGAAACTATGAATCAGTGGCGAACTAGTCCGTGGTGGAGCAAGGTCATTGTAGTGTTCCTGGTTGTGGGGTTTGCTGGATGCGAGCTTATTCCGCAGGAGGAAGAGGAATCCGGAGGAGGAGGAAGTGGGACGGTAACGACCATCGACCCTTCCGATTCCGAAGCGTTAACCGATGCGATCACGGTACCGGCCGGATCTGAGATTGTCGAAGGATCCCTGCCGGCGGTTTCGGGATCTGCCCTCGTATCGGAAAGCAGTGGGACCACCCTTACTCTCGATGAGTCAACTATCACGATGTCCAATGGTGGTCAGTATTCCATTGGCATGTCGGTAAGCGGGAGCGATCCTGTTACTGGTGTAGCACTGCAAATAGACGGCTCTACCCGCTATTATATGATCGATCAGACCGCGAATGCCAACGGGACCTTATCCGTACCGGTAGGACTCCCATCTAATGTCGCCGGCGGCTCCTTTCAAGTTAACATGGTGGTGTATAACGCGGCGTTGGCGGTAAGCAATGGTGTAAATCTGCCGGTCACCGTTGAACAAGTGGGAGCAGGCGCAATTCAGGTCCAGCTCACCTGGGAAGAGAACTCAACCGATCTGGATCTGTATGTATCTGAACCGGACGGTTCAGTGATCTTTTACGGAAATCCGTCAGGTACCGGCAGCGGTGGTGAACTGGATGTAGATGATCGTGACGGCGGCGGGCCGGAAAACATCTTTTATCCCTCGGTGCCGGCTGATGGAACATACCAGGTGGAAGTCGATTTCTACAGTGGCCCCTCGGGGTACAGTTACGCATATCCCACCGATTTTACAATAACGATCTCTACCAGCAGTGGAACGCAGCAGGTGTTCACCGACAGTTTTCGTGACGTGATTGAAGACGCCGTCAGAAAAGAGGTTGCTACGTTCACGGTGAGCGGCGGAAACGTGTCGATCCAGTGATATAAGCGGAGTGTCCGCCGGTGTTC
>JBMCMH010000046.1:0-17963 GCA_048614515.1 Alkalispirochaeta sp.
CCGTCTCCACCTCGATCAACACACCCTCGGAATCGCGGGAAATGCGCGCAGTCCCTCGGCCGCGCACCAACACGTCGCCGGCCGAGATATGCCGCTCGGCGGCGCTGTCCGTGGAGTCCTTCCACTCCACCGTTCCCCAGTAGAGTTCCATGTGGTCCGTAGATATCAAGATACCCTGCATGCCGTCGTGTACTTCCAGCCAAATCCGATACGGATCGCGCGCCGCCAGCTCCAATGATCGTCCCTGGGGTCGCACCCAATCCCAGGCGGCGAGTCTCACCGCCTGGGGACGCTCGGGGATATCCAGCGCGTTGGGCCGTGATAACCTGCCGGCCTGTCCATATCGTACCAGTTCCAGATCACTGCCCACCGGTGGGTCGGTCTCCGGAACCGCAAGCAGGAGGTCCAACGCCTGTGAGTGCGCCGGCACCGAGGGGGCAAGCCGGTCCTCACCGGTATCGACGTCGTCCTGTGCCGATAGGGGCAGTACTATGCCGGCTGCGCCTATCACCAACGCCAATATCCTCACTGATGTGTGAATCCTCACCGTGATACCTCCTGCAGAACGCTCAGGTCCAGCGGCCGCATAATCCGCGAGAGTCCGCCGGAACGATCCGGCACCGCCTTCTGGAGATGCCGCCACATGGCGGAACTCTCCATACAGAGATATACCGGCGTGTCCGGCAGCACCGCCGCCAGACGCGCCCGCATCATGCGGTACATGGCGCTGCGTTCCTTTTGAAGATACCGCATCTTACCGTCACCTGACGATACAAACTCATCGAGGCCATAGGGTCGCGCCTCAATATACGCTCGCAGCGTAGCGGGGTAGCGGAGCGTCCCCAAACTGATCCATTGCGGCGGGGAGGCGCGGAACCGACCAAGTTGATCCGCCACCGCCCCATATTCCTCGCGCCAGCGGTCTATGCGAACCATAGGATCAAAGTGGAACGCCACATGATATCCGCGCTCCACCGCGCGCTGAGCCGCCGCAAGCCGCCGGTCGAGGGACGCCGCCGCCCCTTCTTCCGCAGTAACCACCGAATCTGGGTTTAATGAAAAGGCAACCACGGTGTTGCGTACAGGAACACCATGCGTCGGCAGATGGTCCACATAGTCGGTCTTAGTTTTGAGCTCGAATCGCAGGTTGGGTACGTCGGACAAGGCAGTGATGAGATCTGAGGACAGTCCGAACAGCGGATCGTAGAGGAGGCTGTCGCCCACTTCTCCCGTGCCCAGCCGCACCGTCCGGGTGGGGTTGGCTTCCGCCACCGCCCGAATCCGCTCAGCGGTGTCCACCGGCGGCAGCCGAACCTCGAGCGTTCGGCTGCGGAGATACGACTGCATGATGCAGTACGTACATCCCAGCGTGCACCCCACGTATATGTTCAGCGTGAGATAATTGCAGCACAGGTGCCCATGGGTACCGGGGCATCGCCCCAGATCGTCTTCAGCGCCCACACGAACGAGCATCGTCCGGGGAGTATTGAACGCAGCCGGGACCGCTGCGCTCTCGGGGAGATCGGCAGAACCAATAGCCGCCAGCTCCGGTCGCGAGCGCAGGTGATCCTCCACCCGGGCACGAACCGGATGCTCCGCAGCGCTCCCAATCCAGTAGATTCGGTCGATCGATTCAGAATAATAGGTCCAACAACTCATCAGTGTATTCCTCAAGTCGCGCGACGGCGCGCAGGCGCGAGCGCAGTTCGGAGGCGGAGCGAAAGGCAAACGATACCTGAAACCGATCACCCTCAAAGTTGGTCGGCGCCGCCAGCGTAGCCCCCGAACCGGACAGGGCATTCCGTCGGATCGTTTCGAGTCGCGATTCCAGCTGCGAGAGCGTCGGATACCGGCGCCGCCGCAGCTCCCCCATCAATTCTTGGGCGGACAGCTGCGAGAGCTCTCGGCGCAGGGCAGAACCGTCGGCTCCCGCCCGCAGTAACTCCACCACCATTCGGAGGGCGTGGCGGCGATTGCTAAACGAAAGAGGTGACACCAGCGGTAGAAAATGATCCACCTCGGCGGCATACTCCCGAGGGATCGCTTCAGCCGTCCGCAGATCGATGGTTCCGTCATCCACCGCCGTTGCCGCCGTCGCCGGCACACCACGAAACCGCTCGATGAGCGGCCATGGATCGTTCCCAGTACTACACAACGGCACGATTTCCTCCCAGCACGCCACAGCCCCGGCAGTTTCCACCAGGCGCCGGATGCGGTCCAGTTCCGAGAACCGGTACTGCCCGGGTCGCTGCTCCGCGGTAAGTGCCCACCGCAGCGCCTGGATCGTGACGGAAGCCCCCCGGCAATCTCGATCGTCACCACGCTGATCGGCACCCTCCTGGGCGGGGCGCGCTTCGCCACCGCCTTGCATGGCCGGAGAGGACTCCCGGAGAGTGATCACAGGAAATTCCGCAGCGGGCGTCTCCCGCCACACGGGACGGTAATGAAATCCCCAGACCACGCGGTGCGTCGAGGTGACGATCGCCGGCCGAATCGGCGCCAACTCCCGTGCCGACACCGTAGAAACCGCAGACACCCCGGATGCGGGAGAAAAGAGATCAAACGTGTAATCATCTTCGGCCCATGCCAGAAGCGTGCCGCCGGTGACAGTTCGAGGCGCTATATCGTCCAATTTCATGAAAAAACTCCGGGAGATTCGGTGTGGAAAGCGTAGCAGGTTCCGTCTCACATTGACAACGCGCGGGAGCCTCCATACCATGCCCGCCATGAGTGGAACTACCTCCTTACGAGTAGCCCTAATCGGTTGTGGCACGGTTGGCGGCGCCACCGCGCGGCTGTTAGTACAAGATCGGGAGATAATCGCCGATCGCAGCGGAATCGATATTGAGCTTGCGGCGATCGTGGATCGCAATTTTGACCATGCCCGAGCACTGGGATTGCCGGAAGATATCTTTCAACCGGATCTGGACGCCGCCCTCGCCGACCATTCAATCCAGGTAGTGATTGAGTTGGTGGGGGGACTCGAGTTTGCCCGTACGCTTATTAAGAACGCCCTCGATGCCGGAAAGCACGTGGTCACCGCCAACAAAGCGCTGCTGGCCCATCACGGGAAAGAGCTCTTCGCGTATGCTCGTCAACGGGGTCTGACGATCGGCTTTGAAGCCAGTTGCGGGGGAGGAATCCCGATCATCCGGGCGATCACCGACGGATTGATCGCCAACCACATCGATGCGATCTACGGGATCGTCAACGGCACGAGTAACTTCCTGTTGACTGAGATGATTCAGAAAGGCGAGACGTACACCGAAGCGCTGGCCGCCGCACAGGAGTCGGGGCTGGCGGAGGCGGATCCATCGCTCGACGTGGACGGCACCGATTCCGCCCATAAGATCGCGATTATGACGGCCCTGGCGTTCGGCATTGACGTCGATTTTGATTCGATTCCGGTGGAGGGAATCGATCAGCTTGATGAACAGGATGTAGCGTTTGGCCGGGACCTGGGGTATGTGGTGAAGCTTCTGGCAGTGGCGCACCGCATCGGTGAGGACGTCACCGCGTGGGTGCGCCCGGCGTTTATTTCCAAGGAGCATCCCTTGGCCTGGGTGAGTGGACCGTTTAATGCGGTCAGCGTCTACGGTCATGCCACGGGCCACACCTTGTACTACGGGCGGGGCGCCGGAGGGGCCCCCACCGCGGGCGCCGTTGTGGCCGACGTAGTTGGAATGGCTACCGGGGTGCTCCCGGCGACGTTCGCGTATACCCGCTACTGGCCCGACCGCAACAGCGCCGGTCCCCAGGTGGGGCTGGAGCAATCCGTCAGCCGGTTCTATGTGCGTATTATGGCCACCGACCAGCCGGGTGTATTGGCGGCCATTTCCGACATTCTTGGACGCCATGCGATCAGCATTGCCAGCCTCCGTCAAAACGAGCAGGCCCGCCGGGATGAACTTGTTCCGGTGGTGGTGACGACTCACGCGTGTCGGGAGCCGGCTATTCGGGATGCGATCGCTGCCATCGATGCCCTCCCCACCACCGGGGGGGCCGCCGTGTGTATGCCGATCGTAGAAGAGCATCCGGAAGAGATGTCCGGATAATGCGACAATTGACACTACCCCATCCGGCCGATACCGTTTGGCCGCAGCCAACCACAAAGAGGTTCACCATATGAAATACATTGAATACACCGTAAACCCCCAGATTCCACGGGCACTCAAGCCTCTGGAAGAGCTTGCCCACAATCTGTGGCTCAGCTGGAACCACGACGCGCTGGCCCTGTTTACTCGTCTTGATTTTGATGCCTGGATTCAAAGCCACCAGAATCCGGTGCGCATGTTGGGAGTGGTTCCTCAGGAACGCTTTGAAGCTCTGGCGGAGGATGACTCGTACCTGGCGGCCCTCAATACCGTGGTAGAGAAGTTTCGGCGGTACAAGGCGGGTAAGGATACCTGGTACCGTGGAAGCAAGAAGAACACGATTGCGTACTTCTCGATGGAATATGGCCTCGATGTAAGCCTGCCGATCTATTCGGGTGGTCTCGGCGTCCTTTCGGGAGACCACATGAAGTCGGCAAGCGATCTGGGCCTTCCGCTGGTGGGAGTGGGATTGTTGTACCAACAGGGCTACTTTCAGCAGTACCTCAACGCAGACGGGTTCCAGCAAGAGAGCTATCCTGAAAATGACTGGTACAACATGCCGGTGCGACAGGTTGTAGACACCGACGGCAACGATATCAAGATTAGCGTTCAACTGGCGGATTCCGTGCTGGTGGCGCGGGTATGGGAGGTCAAGATCGGGCGGGTCAGCCTTTTTCTCCTCGACGCCAATCTCGATGAAAATAGCGAGGCCGACCGGGCGATCACCGCCAGCCTCTACGGTGGAGATCGGGAGATGCGCATGAAACAGGAGATCCTCCTGGGCATCGGGGGGCTCCGAGCACTCCGCGCGATGAACATCAATCCCGCGGTGACTCACATGAATGAAGGCCATTCCGCGTTTCTCGGAATCGAACGAATTCGGGAGTACATGAAGCTGCATGGTCTCACTCGGCAGGAGGCGATGCAGGCCATCTGGCCCACCAATATCTTCACCACCCACACTCCCGTACCGGCTGGTAACGAGCGATTCGGCATCGACCTCATGCAGAAATATTTCCATGCGATCACCGACGGCACCGGGTTCGCGTGGGAGGAGTTTATCGCCCTCGGCCGCGAGAACCCCGCCGATCCGCAAGAACCGTTCTGCATGACCGTCCTGGCGATCAAATTGAGCGCATACAACAACGGTGTCAGTGAGCTCCACGGGGCGGTATCGCGGGAGATGTGGCAGCAGATCTGGCCGGGACTTCCGATCGATGAAGTTCCTATTACCCATATCACCAACGGCGTTCACTCCCGATCATTCCTCAGTCCTGAGTTGACGGACCTGCTGGACCGCTATTTTGGTCCGCGCTTCTACGATGAGCCGACGTACATTCAGATTTGGGACCGCATGAACCGCGTCTCCGACGAAGAGCTGTGGCGCATCCACGAAATGCGCAAGAACCAGCTGGTGACGTTCACCCGGGAACGGCTCAAACGCCAACTCACCCGGCGGGGCGCCAGCAGCTCTCAAGTGGTTCATGCCGATGAAGTGCTCTCTCCCTATACCTTCACGATCGCCTTTGCGCGACGCTTTGCCACCTACAAACGGGCCACGCTGCTCTTCCGTGATCCCGACCGCCTCCGTCGACTGCTGACCAATCCCGACCATCCGGTGCAGATCATCTTCGCCGGTAAAGCGCACCCCCACGACATTCCCGGGAAGAACTTGATCAAGGACATCGTGCACTTTGCCAGCGATCCGGAAATCCGTAGCAAGATCGTATTTCTCGAAAACTATGATCTTGAGATCGCAAAGCATCTAGTCAGCGGAAGCGACATTTGGCTCAATACGCCGCGTCGCCCCATGGAGGCCAGCGGCACCAGCGGTATGAAGGCGGCGATTAACGGCGTTCTGAACACCTCTATCCTCGACGGCTGGTGGGCTGAGGGATACGACCCGGACCGGGGATACGCCATTGGCGCCGGCGAGGAGTATGAGGACGAAGAACTCCAAGACGAAATCGAGAGCAAGTTGCTCTACGACCTTTTGGAACGCGAAATCATCCCCAGTTTCTACGAGCGAGGGCGAGACGGACTCCCGCGAGAATGGACCACCAAGATGAAAGCGTCCATGGCCGGCTTGGGAGGGCTATTCTCCACCAGCCGAATGCTCACCGAATACTCCGAGCGGTTCTATCTTCCCGCCTTGAAAAACTACGAGACCGTCAACAAGAACGATCTCGCCTACCCGCGGCGTACCACCGAGTACATTCAGCGACTGCGCGCGCAATGGGACAGCGTCTCCGTGTTTCGCATCGAGGGTACCGAGAGCCGCTCCCTCAAAGTGGGAGATACGTTCTCGGTGTCCTGCCACGTACATTTGGGGACCATCGATCCCTCGGAGGTTACCGTTCAGGTGTATACCGGCAGAATTGACGCCGAGGGCGACCTTGAGAATCCCCAGACGGTGGATATGAAAGCCGGCGGCGAAGACGCGGAAGGACACATCTATAAGGTAAAGGTGAAGTGCCGCCAGGCCGGGCGTCAGGGGTTTGCGGTGCGCGTGTTGCCCAAGAACAGCGATCTGGTGCACCCCTTTATCCCGGGGCTCATTCGGTGGCACGTATAAGGTGTGCCGGCAGTATCCGCCGCCGGGCGGTTACTGCCGGGGGACCGGCAGCTGGATGAGAATGAACGATCGTCGTTCCCGGCGACGATCCCTCCTATAACACAAACTGACCGATTATGGGATCCGCAATCACAAACAGCACGACGATGACGAGACTCGGCAGAAAATCCGCCGTCTTGATCGTCCGCAGTTCTAGTAAGTTGAGACCAATCATGACAACCATGGCCCCCCCTACTCCGGAGATCTCGCTCACCATCAGGGGACTGACCATCGGGGCCAGCAGCCCTGCCAACATGGTGAGCGCTCCCTGGTACACCAGCACACTCCCCGCCGAGAATCCAACTCCGATTCCGTACGCGGCGGTCAGCAACACCGCCATAAACCCATCCATCACCGACTTTGTGAAGAGGATTTCATAATCACCTTCTACGCCGGCCCGGAATGAACCGATAATCGCCAGCGCCCCCACACAGAACAGAACCGACGACACCAGAAATCCCTGGGCGAAAGAATGGGCCCCGACGACTTCGCGCTCGGTAGCCGCGACCGCGTCCGGGGAACTGGAGGGCTGAAAGCGGCGCTTCAGCCATTCGCCAAGCTGATACACCCGGTCTTCAATCCGCCAAGCGGTCCCCGCAAGGCCCCCGATCACCAACGACAGTACCAAATAGAGAAACCGTTGTGATTCCAGTGCCATACTGATGCCGATCAAGAGCGCTACCACTCCAACTCCAGAGAACACCACCGCACGAAACTGTGTTCCGATCCGTCCCCCCACCAGGCTGCCGATAGTCGTCCCCAGGAGAATAGCCAACGCGTTGACGATGCTTGCAATCATGGCGGTGATTGTAGTCCGCTTGCAGCAGGCATGCAAACGTGTTACCGTCTTTCCCGTGTTACGACGCAGTCTTTTCGGTGGCGTTATCGCCCTCATGGCACTGTTTGTTACCTCCTGCCAGTCCACTCCGGAGGAGATTCCGCCGGATCTCAGTCGTATGGAGATGTTTCAACAGGCTCAAGAGGCGTCCGATCAAGGTCGCTATGAATGGGCCCTGGAGTATTACGAGGAGTTCATTCGTCGTTATCCTGACGATGAAGGTTCCATCGTTGAAGCGGAATATGAGATCGCCTTTCTGTCCTATAAGCAAGGCAATCTGTCGGAAGCGCGCCAACAGTTTGAAGATATCCTCGAGAAGTACGAGGAGTCCGAGGCAAACCAGCTCCCCGCGTGGCCGCGCATCCTATCGGAGAAACTGATCGAACGAATCGATGAACTCATGGATGATCAGGGATTGCTCAACGGGACGCGTCCCCGCAGCAGTGGAGATCCGCGCCCCGCTCCTGATCCCAGTCCGGGAGTTCCCGGCGGCGCCGAACCGACTCCCGCTCCGTAGCATATGATCACGCGGCTTGACACCGCGTATTCCTCGTGATACCGGATATCTATCATGCATGATGTCTATGAGTCCTTTATTGCCGCCGTTCCCCATGGCGCGCAGCGTCTCCGGGATTTGTCGGAGCAATTTCAGGAACAATTCGACCGGCGCCCTACCGTGGCTGCCAGTGGCCCGGGCCGGACGGAGCTCATCGGAAACCATACCGACCATAACAACGGCAGAGTCGTCGCGGCGGCCATCGATGCAGATGCGCTCATCCTCGCGGCCCCCGCCGCCGGGACGGAGGCTACCCTCATATCCGCGGGGTGGCCCCAACGTTTCACTGCCGACTTGAGCTCAGACACGCCGGAGGATTTCGGTAGTTCTCATGATACTGAACGACTCATGGCCGGCGTCGCCGCCGGTCTACGGCAACAGGGATATCGCGCGCCGGCCTATGTGGCGATCATGGACAGCCGCGTGGCGCCCGGAAGCGGACTCAGCTCGTCCGCCGCCCTAGAGGTCGCCCTTGCGGCGGTGCACGGCGCCCTGAGCGAAGAAGCGATCGACCCGGTAGCGGCGGCCCGCAGTGGACAGTATGCGGAAAACCGATTTATGCACAAACCGAGTGGTCTCATGGACCAAATGGCGAGTGCCGTGGGCGGCACCGTAGGCATCGATTTTGCCGATCCCGCCAATCCCCGGTACCACAGACTGGGACTTGATTTTCGGTCTCATGGCCAGCGGCTGGTTGTAGTGAATACCGGTGGCAGCCACGCGGATCTCACCGACCAGTACGCCGCGATCCCCCAGGAGATGAGCGCCGTAGCCGCCGCGCTGGGCGTGTCGACGCTGAGTGAAACCTCCCGTAAGGAGCTTCTGTCTCACTTGGGCACCGTGCGGGTCTCCCTGGGAGATCGCGCGGTCTTGAGAGCGTTTCACTTCTTTGAGGAGCAGGACCGGGTATCGGCGATGATCGATGCGGTGGATTCGCGCATGTATGATCGTGTGCTGCAACTGATGCAGGCCAGCGGCACGTCTAGTTGGACCCTCCTTCAGAATGTAGCAGCGGAGGGGGCGACCCGGGACCAGCCGATTGCGCTGGCGGTGGAAGTGACGAGAACATATCTCACCGCCCGCGGAGCCTCCGGTGTGGCCCGGGTGCACGGCGGCGGATTTGCCGGGACGATGCTCGCGGTGATTCCCGAAGAGCTCATTCAGGAGTATCACCACATTATGTCGCGGGTGTTTGGGGAGCAGAGCGTCACTGAGCTGAGTATTCGTCCCCAGGGCATGCTGTCGACCCAGCTCTAGAGGAGCTCGGGGGCCGTCCGTGGTGAGGCCCGGGCGGGCGCCGGCGTTAGAACCGCCGCATTAGAGCCCCCGCTCCGTGCGAATCTTCTGCCACGCATCCTGTATTTCTTGAAACCGCGTGGTGGCGTACTTCACAAATTCTTCCGGCATGCCCTCGGAGACGATCCGATCGGGGTGGTGCTCCTGCACCAACTTCCGGTAGGCGCTTTTCACTTCGTCGTCATCGGCATCCGGGCTAATCCCCAGGGTGGCGTACGCCTGATGGGTGGTGGCCACATATCGCTCCCGAATCGCCTGAAGTTCTTGGTTTGAGATCCCGAGCACGCCGGCGACGGAGGCGATCATTGCATCCTCTGCCGGATGGAACTGACCGTCCGCAAGCGCGATTCGAAACAGCATATCCATCATACTTGAGCGCAGATCGTGCCGCCCCCGACTAAACTCCGCAAACTGCCGGGCAAAGTCCTCTACCCGGTAGGGAGAGTCTTTGGCCTCATTGAACACACGAATTGCAAAGGAGCGCTGCTGTCCGTGAACGTTCATCTGATCCAAGAACGCAACGACCTGCTCACCCTCCTCACGGGTTACCTGCCCATCCGCCTTGGCAAGCTTGCCCAGAATGGAAAACAGCGCCAAGAAAAACGTCATCTGCCGCTGTTCGGCGGCAGTCGTGCGGGAAAACCCACCACCGAGTGGTCGGTCGCCTCCCATCGTTCGGCCACCACCAAATGCCCCGTCTCCATGCGGGGCCGTGCCGGGATGCTCTTTATCAAACAGGTGATGTCCGATCGCGCCGCCGGCGATAGCTCCCAGGGGACCGCCCATCATAAGTCCGATCGTCCCCCCCACCATTTTGCCAAACCAACTCATGTGCGGTCTCCGTGGTCATGATGAATCCGTTTGCTGACAACCTCGCCGCTGATCATACTCATCGTGGTTCCCGTTCCCGGTACAGTGTACTGCCCGGCATAGTAGAGATTTCCGACCTTTCGTGATCGATTGGCCGCCCGAAACCACGCCGTCTGAAAGAGCGTCTGCCCCAAACCGAAGGCGTTTCCCTGGTACGCATGGTAATCCGCCGCAAACTCAGTAAGCGACATACTCTCCTGAAATACGAGATGCCGCCGCAAATTACGCCCGGTGCGCTGTTCCATACGGGTAAGCGCGTGGTCTAGGTATACTTGACGACGCTCGGAAGAATCGGGCAACCCCGGGGCAATCGGTATCAGGAGAAACACCGCCTCGTGATTCGGTGGTGCCGCCGAAGGGTCCGTCTTGCTGGGCACATGCAGATAGAACAAGGGATCATCGATCCAGCGGGGATGCGCATATACCGCGTCAAAGTGCGTTTCCCAGTCGGAGTCAAAGAAAAAGGTGTGGTGGGCAAACTCATCGAGACGGCGGTCAAAGCCCAGATAGAAATTCAGCACCGCCGGTGCCAGGGATGCCCGCTTCCACCGTTTGTCACTGATCGACTGGTATTCCGCCGGCACGAGACTGTTTTCAACATGGGGGTAGTCGGCGTTCGCCACCACCACGTCCGCCTCTATCCGCTCCTCGTCACCGGAAGCGGTGCGCACCCGAACACCGGTGGCCCGCCCCGCTCTCCCGCCGGAACGGGAGGGTTCCACATCTATGCCCACTACTTCTCGATCGAAGTGAAACGTTGCACCCTGCGCTTCGGCCACCTGCTGCATCGATCGCACCACCGCCCCAAATCCGCCCTCCGGATACCACGTACCCAGATTGAAATCGATGTGACTCATGAGTGAGTACATCGCGGGCGTCTGCTTGGGACTGCTCCCGAGAAACACCACCGGAAACTCCAGCATCCGCCGAAGATAGGGGTGCTGGAACCGTCGCCGGACGCGGCCCCCGTAGCTTTGAAGCACATTGAGCTTGGGAAGATTGGCGAGCGCCGTCAGATTCAGGAAGTCAAAAATGGTGTAGTAATTCTTGTAAATGAAGGAGCCCATGGCAAACTCGTACTTACTCCGACAGTCTTCCAGGTAGGCATCGAGCGCCTCGGCAGCACCGGGCTCATACCGTTCAAAGATCGCATGGGCCGCACTGCGATCCGCCGGGACATCCACGACGTTGCGCGTCTCCCCGGGGACAACGTCGCCAAAATATGCACGATAGCTCGGATCGACGCGGTGGATCTCATAGTAATCTTGCCGGGAGGTACCAAACTGCTCGAACCAGCGGTCATGTTCCGCCGGCATCCAATACCAGCTTGGTCCCATATCAAAGCGATAGCCGTCCCGCTCGAGCACGCGAGCGCGTCCTCCGACCCAGGAGTTCTTCTCGAGTACCGTCACATCATAGCCGTCACGAGCCAAGAATGCCGCCGACGACAATCCACCAAAACCACTCCCGATAACGATTGCGCGTTTCATCTCTATATGTCCTTGCGGTGTAAGCTTGTGGTAAGAGTACTTCTCGGTGATCGGTGCGGCAACCGGTTCTCGCTACCGTTCCGCAAACATGTACGAAAACGGAATCAGTTCGTCGGTGGTAGCGTGCACTTCCTCCGGGACGAACGACCGCTCCAGGACGGCGGCGCGATCTCGCGCGGCGGCGAGGTACCCGTCCCGCCGCTGCCCCGCGGTATCCTCGGAGAGCTCGTGACCGGCGGTCGCAGTGGTATCCCCGGCGGCAAACGCTTCCGCCGCGCTCACCGTGACCACTTCTTCGTTTTCGGCGCGGTGTATCCACCGCCCAGAGGCCTCATCGAACCGGTAATCCTGAAGAAAGAGCGTCCCGTAGCGCGCCACAAACTCGATCGCCCGGCAGAGGTACTCAAACTCCTCATCAGTGAGCAGATAGTGAAAGTTGAGCCGCACCCAGCCCGGTTTAACGCCCTCGTGGCCGCCGGCAATGTAGCGCCGATACCGTTCGGAGGTATCCAGATCTATGTGGAGCAGCCGGTGCCCGTAGGGTCCCGCACACGAGCACCCCGCCCGGGATTGGATTCCGAACAGGTCGTTCAGGAGCCGCACCACAAACCGGGGATGGAGGTACGCGCCCGCCGACCGGACATTAAATGAGAGAATTGCCAGCCGATCCTCCGCAGGCGCATCGCAGATCGTCTCCACCTCCGGAATCGACTCAAATCGTGCCAACCCTCGCTGTAACAGCTCATGTTCCCGTACTTTGATACGATCGATACCCAGCCGGTGCTGCACATCGATCGCCAACGCCGCCCGGATCGTCTGCAGGATCGCCGGTGTCCCCGCCTTCTCTCGTTCCTGGATATCACTGACATAGTCCTGGGTGGAAGCGTTTACAAAGCGCACGGTCCCCCCGCCGGCCACAGAGGGGGGCAGGTCATCGCGGTAGAGCTCGTTTCTGATCACCAGAACTCCGGCGGCGCCTGGTCCTCCCAGGTACTTGTGGGGTGAGAAGAATACACCGTCGAGATAGGCGTCGCCCTCGCCGGTAACATCGATGGTGACATACGGGGCGGAGGCGGAGTAATCGAAGAACGCTAACGCCCCGTGGCGATGCAGAAGTCTCGCCACCGCGGGTACGTCCGTGAGTATTCCCGAGACATTGGATGCTGCCGAGAACGATCCGATCTTCCGCCGACCATCGAACGCTGGATCGCTGAGCTTCTCCTCCAGATCCTGCAGGCTCAGATGGCCCGCCGCATCCAACTCCACTTCTACGACCTGACACAGCCCCTCCCGCCAGGAGATTTCGTTGGAGTGGTGCTCATAGGGGCCTACAAACACCACCGGGAGCTGCTCTGTAGGGATCTTCCCGTCCCGGTGGATTCTCTCGCCGGTGACCGGCGCCATGTAGATGCCCAGAATCTGTTGCAAGCGTGTCACCGCCGCGGTTGAGCCGGCCCCGGCCGTGATCAGTGAGTACTGCTCCCCGGCGTTGATACGCCGGAGAATCAGCTGCTCCGCTGCGGCGAGGCGCCGGGACGTACACGCTCCGGTGGCATCATCCTCGGTGTGGGTGTTGGCGTACAACTCCAGGATATGCTCCATATAGCGCTCAATCCGCCGCAGCCCGCGTCCGGAGGCGGTGAAATCAGCGTACGTCACAAGCCGCTCCCCGTAGGGGGTACGCACCGTGGCAGCACGCCCGATTATGTCCCGCCGGACCTCGTCCCAATCGAGCTGTGCCGTCTCTTCTGCCGGTGTCGAGGCGACGAAAGAGCTTAAATGCCGACTCAAAACAACCCCCGGATCTTGCCGGTGTCCGGATCGATATCCACGCCGCGGTAGGCGGCCTGGCTCGGCAGGCCCGGCATCGTCCGGATATCTCCGGCGAGGGCGTAGACAAATCCCGCTCCCACACTTGGTCGCAGCTCCCGAATCGGAAACACGAACCCCGAGGGAGCGTTCTTGAGGGCTGGATCGTGACTGAGGGAAAGATGCGTCTTGGCAATACACACTGGAAGATCCCCGTATCCTCGCTCCTCAAAGGTGGCCATCTGCTTGGCGGCCATCGGGCTGATGTCGATATCCGCCGCGCCGTAGAGTCGGGTGGCCACCGTACGCAGTTTCTCCTCGATCGAATCGGACAGGTCGTACAGAAAGCGAGGCTCGCTCTTCTCATCGGCGGCGGCGGCCACCGCCGTGGCCAGATCCCGGGCTCCCTCGCCCCCCTCCGCGTGGTGGCGCGTAACCACCGCATCGTACGCCCCGGCCTGGCGGGCGGCATCACGAATCAGCTGCCACTCCGCCTCGGAGTCGGTGTCAAACGCATTAATCGCCACCACCACCGGTACGCCAAACTCGCCGGCCACCCGCAGGTGCGCCCGGAGGTTGTCCAGCCCGCGCTCGAGGAGTTCCAGATTCTCCTGCTTGTACTCGGGAGCCAGCGCCTGTCCCGGAGTGACCTTGGGACCACCGCCGTGCATCTTGAGCGCCCGCACCGTGGCAACCAGCACCACCACATCGGGAAAGGTTTCGCTCACCCGGCACTTGATGTCGAAGAACTTCTCCATGCCGATATCCGCGCCGAAGCCGCTTTCGGTCACCAGAAAGCCTCCCTGCGCCAAGGCAACCTTATCGGCGATGACCGAGGAGTTTCCGTGGGCGATATTGGCAAACGGCCCGGCATGCACAAACGCCGGCTGCCCCTCGAGAGTCTGCATCAGGTTGGGCCACAACGCGTCCCGCAGGAGCACCGTCGCCGCCCCGGCCACGCCGAGATCTTCAGTAGTCACGGGATTTCCCGACGTATCGGAGGCCACCACGATGCGCCCGATGCGAGTGCGTAAATCCGCCAGATCGGTGGCAAGCGCCAACACCGCCATCAGCTCGCTGGCCACGGCGATATCGAACCCACCTTGCCGGGGAGGGCCGTCCGGCAGATCTCCGAGACCGGTGATCACGTTTCTCAACGCCCGGTCGTTCAAGTCCACCACCCGATTCCAGCTGATCGAATACGGATTAATGTGGAGCTTGGTCATCCCCCGCTTCTCAAAGAACGCGTCCGACCAGCGCGACTCATGGTACATCTGGTTGTCGATCGCCGCGGCGATGAGATTATGGGCGGCGGTAATCGCGTGAATATCCCCGGTGAGATGGAGATTGAACTCCTCCATGGGAATGATCTGGCTGTAGCCGCCGCCGGCAGCCCCACCCTTAATGCCGAAGGTGGGCCCCATGGAGGGCTGGCGAATCGCGCAGACCGCGCGCTTACCGATCTTTCCCAATCCCTGCGTGAGCCCCACCGTGGTGGTGGTCTTCCCCTCTCCCAGAGGTGTCGGCGTGATCGCCGTGACGTCCACGTAGCGCGCATCGGCGTGCCGGGCGGGGCGTCCCGCGTCCGGATCAACCTTGGCTACGTTGCGTCCCCACGGGAGCCACTGGTGAGCGTTTAATCCTGCCCGCTCGGCGATCTCCGCGATCGGTCGAGCTTGGGCGGCCTGGGCGATTTCTATATCAGTGAGGTCCATATTTCCGGTATAACACGACCCACGCGATCAGTCCACGGTGGAACCGGCGGTCCGCCGTGTCTTCGAAGCTGATCTGCTCCGGAAGATCAACCAGCTGTTCTTCCGGTACACAGCGGCACTGTTGCTCCGGTGCCCCACTTAGATCGGTAGATAGAAGCGTACTCCGAGACCTGCGCCGAACTCCGGATCGGTACTGGGAACGATCCCGATTCCAGGGGAGAGCTCTGCGAAAAACTCCAGCGGGAACTCCAGAAACGGCATAATCGAGAGCCCCACCGGAAGTCGAAGCCCGACGCGGGTGTCGTCTCCATATCGGTTGGTCACGCCGAGCCCCACATATGGGACCACGTACCGTCCCCCTTCAGTCTCGATCAACGCCAAATGGAATAATCCACTGGCGTGGAGATACAGCGTGCTGTCCGCTTGGAACGACCACGCCACCGCGGCATCCACGGCGAAACCGGTTTCCACAAACCACAGCTTGGCCGAGAGGCCGGTGGGCTCACCAAACACCATTCCGCCTCCCACGATCGCTTGTCCTTGAGAGAGGCGACCCAACTGGATCCGATCACGCTCTTCCGCCTGCGTATTGGCCTGAGCACCCACGCTCATGGTGAGCGCCACTCCCAAGAGGGCGAGCATCCCCAGCCGGCGGGCGAATCCTCTCCGCCGGCACCATCCGGGGACACACCCCGGCAGGCACGCTATGAGATGGTGAGGTATCTTATTCATTGGCTATTCCTCTCCCGAAAAATACTGAACCACGCGCCGGCACCCCTCCGCAACTCGGGGGCAGGCGGTCTCTACGAACTGATTCTCTCGCTCACGTCGGGTATCCCCATCCACCGCACCTATTTCATGGTATCGAGATAACGCCGTGGGCCCATCAAAGTCTACGGTAGAAAGACGCAGCCGCAGGTCGCTCGGGTCATCTCCAAAGGCGGTCCCCGGTAATGTAGCCACCTGCAGGGATTGCAGGAGATCTCGCGCCAGGTCGTCGCTGGTATTCACTCCGGAACGTTCTCGCAACCGTCCGCGGTACCGATCAAAATCTGGGTACATGTAGAATCCCCCTTGGGGCTCGGCGTAGTCCACACCCAACTGCTGAAGCGTCCGCCACACGTAGCGCGTGACCACGTCATGGATTTCGGTACACTGGGTAATATACGGTTCTATCTCCGCGTGTTCCTGAAACGCGGTGAGGACGCTGTACTGGATGGGGGTGGATACCGCGGAGAACGTCTCGCTTGCGATCGACCGAAGCACCTGAAACACGTCTCCCAAAGCGCGCGGCACCAACGCGATTCCCAGACGAAATCCGCCGAGGGAGAGGTGCTTACTCAGGCCCGTGGTAACGATCGTTCCTTCAGGATAATAGTGGGCGATACTGCGATGGTAGTGCCGAAACGCCACCTGCGCGTAGATCTCGTCCGAGATCACCAGAATGCCGTGCGTCCGGCACACGCGGGCGATCTCCTCCAGCTCGCCGGGAGCATACGTCATACCGGTGGGGTTGTTTGGATAGTTGAGAATCAGTTTCGTAGGGTGCTTCCCCGCCCGCCGGCTCTCCCGAATATGTGTGTCGAGAACCGAGGCGGTCAGCTTGTACGCGGCCTCCGGACCGAGCGGTATGCGCACTACCTCATCCCGGGTAATGAGCGTCTGCGGAATGTAACTCACCCAGGACGGAGCGGGAAAGAGCAGGTCCCCGTCTACCGCCAACTGAATATCAAAGATGAGTTCCTTGCTCCCGGGACCGACCAGCACCTCGAACTCACCGTGCTCAATGCGGTGCTTCTTCAGGATGTACTCTCGGGCGGTGTGACGCAGCTCGGTCATTCCGGCCGCGGGCATATACTGGTTCTTGCCGGCGTAGTCGGCAATCGCTGCTCGTATCGTGGGGTGTACGGGAAAGGGGGATTCGCCGAAGCCCATGTGATACACCGTAGTACCGGTGCGCCGCAGTTCCGCCACCGCTTCATTAATGAGAAGCGTCGGTGAGAACTTGAGTCCCCTGAGACTGGATCGGATCGAGACCGTGCTCATGGGGCAAGTGTATTCCGTGCGCTTCCGGTGTCAAGGGCACCAGGGGGTACCGGGACGACTCGGGGGCGGGCACTACGCCGGATTCAACGCGAAATACACCAAGAACGCCGCGATGGAGAACACCGTGTACAACGACAGTACGTTGTTGGAGTAGGTAAGATCGTGTTCCTGCTCCCCGGGAATGTACAGCGGAACAATAAAGGGCGGCGGAAGAATGAGAAAGGTAAACACCGCGTGCGTAAAGATCGGGCGCAGCGCCAATACCTCTTCTACCACCCACGGTACGACGGTAAGGCCAACCGCCACCACCACGACAAACCGCACAAGTACCAGCGGGGCCGCCGCCGCGATACCTCGGCGGGTAAGGCGGGTACCGTAGCCGATCACGATCAAAATCAGTGGGCCGATTACGTCTCCCACCATCTCCAGCGCACCGATAACGGCCGACGGCACGAGGGCGGTGGTGAGCCATGGTCCGGCTCCAACCAAATTTAGTACCGAACCACTGACGATCGCGATAATGATTGGTGAGGTGGCGAACGAGCGCACGGTTTCCCCCACAGTCCCGCCGGCGCCGTATCTCACCCGTAACAGCGTGACAAACACAAACCAAATGAACAGCTCGTGCGGCAGAC
>JBMCMH010000047.1:0-17929 GCA_048614515.1 Alkalispirochaeta sp.
TCCCCCGCCTGCAACGCATCGGTGGCAACGGAGTTCAAGTTGCCGTACATCTGCACGATCTTCACGATCGGGGCGTGCTCGCCGTCGCCATTGGTTGCCCCACTATCTGCGAGCTCGATACGGAGCACATACGTGCCGGCGGCCAGCGCCCGGTCGATTACAATCGTTTCGCTTGTGGCGAAATCCGCGTTGTAGTCGGTGCCGGCAATGAGGGTGGTTTCGTCACCACCGCCGATCGGCCACGGATCCAGTGTTACCGTGGCGGTATCCACCACCGCCGTCGCGGCGGTAAAATCGAGGGTGTAGTTGAGCGTTCCGTTTCCGGAACCAAGCGGTACGAGCTCCATCGTTACCGGATTGGTGGCGGCATTCACAACGAAGCCAGTGACCGTGGCCGTACCGATCAAGGTAGAGCCTGTGGCGTCGGAATACGCATCCACCTCAATGGTCCACGTGCCGTACGGCACGCCGTTGATTGGATCCCCCTCGGTATAGGACTCCACGGTGATGTCATCGTAGGTGCCGGGGGTCGTGTTGGTCAGCGTTACATCAAAACGAAGAACGGCATCTTTCAGCGTGCCGAGATCCGGCGCGATCGTCTGCGCTCCCACCGCTGAATCAGGGTTGATCACAATGGAGCCGACGCCGCCCCCGCTGCTTCCTCCGCTCCCGGCGTTGCCCGCGCCACCGGATGCGCTGCTTTCATCGTTACTGGAGAACGGATTGATGCACGCGCTGAGGAGGAGCGTGAACACGAGCACCATCGCCATCGCCGCGAGGTTCGATCTGGACCCATACCGTATTCGTGCCATCAGTTATCCACCACCGTAAAGAAGAAGTCGTCGCTATACTGCTGGCCACCAATCGTCACGATCAGCGTTAATGTGTTCGCCCCAAATGTGACCGGCGCCGCGGGGGCAGCTGTTCCTGCAGAGACCGTGAAGCTGGTGCCGATGCCCTCAAGGGAGCCGTTAATCAACCACTGGTAGGCGGTAATTGTCTCAATCGTGTCAATCGTGATCACGCGGTCCTGTACGCCTGTATCTCCACCCACATCAAGCGTGAAGTCGGTGGGGCTGATCGAGAAGGTTGGAACACCAGGGTTCGTGATGGTGATGGTGCTGGAACCGCTGTCCACCACGTCTACCGTAATCGCCGTTGACGAAGTACCTACGTTTCCAGCCGCATCCACCTGGCGGAAGGCGATCTCGTAGTCATTTGCCACGGTAAGCGACGGGAGCGTGAACGATCCCAGGGGAGCGGTGCCGGCCTCGGACCAGTTGATACCGCCGTCGGTGGTGAATTCGATGGTGACTCCAGCTTCTTCACCGGCCCCGAAGGTGAACTGAGGAGTCTGGGTGGTTACGTACTGATCAGGAGCGGTCCCTTGTAGATCCGCACTTGTCACCCCCGTCAGTTGCGCGGGGGGAGTTGTATCGATCGTGATCGACACCGCTGCGGAGGAGGCGGTCCACGAACCATCATTGCGCTGCTGACGCACCGCAATGGCATAGGTTCCGTCCGATTGCGTAGGCAACGGCTCATCGAAGGGCGTCTCCATCGCTCCGGGGCCGCTGAACGTGGGTGTCACCGGTGTACCATCGATAACCCACTGAAACACGTTGGCCAGGTCGCTCGACCCGCTGCCGCCGGTTGTGTTTCCCGTAACGGTAAAGGAGGGAGTCGCGTCATTTGTGGGGTTGGTTGTGGTGCCGGCCAGGACAACGGACGGGATATTCTCTACCACTACGGCCCGGACAGCGGGGACACCGACATTACCGGCGGCATCCACCTGGCGCACGCGGAGCTCATATGAGCCCAGCCCGGGACCACCGGATGCGCTCGATAACGCCACGGGAAACACGGCGGAGGCGGCGGTGCCGGAACTTACCAGGGACGGGGCGGTATCGTAGAGCTCCCACTCGAAGCCTGACACCGTGTCATCGTCTACCGGAGTTGCCGTAAACGCTGTCGGACCCGCACTTGCGTCGGATACGACCGCCGGTCCGGACACCGTTGGGGATCCCGGCGGTGCGGTATCGATCACAAATATGCCGGGTGTGCGCAAGGAGACGGCACCCCCCTGGCTGATCGCGGCGATGCCGAGCCGGTATGAGCCGTCTTCCAGTGCATTCTCAGGGCGCCACTGCGTCAGCTCCGTATCGGCGATCTCCGTGAGCGTTTCCCATCCATCGTTCTGCCTGCGCTGCAGACGGACATTGTACGTACCGGACAATCCGTACTGATCGATCGGCATGTTCCAATCGGCCCCCGGCTCATTGGCGTTGAGGAAGGCGGGATCGGATGGTTCCGATGGCCCGTCGCCGGCGTCCGGAGTGTTGGTTTGAATCGCCGGGCTCGCGGAGGGCTGTCCGTTAAAGATTCTCACCTCCGGTTCGCGCACCCGGATCGTGGTATCCGCCTGACGCGAAGCTGACCAATTGCCGGCGGCGTCCCGCTCTTGAACCTCAAAGAGGTATCGTCCCGGGAGGAGCTCTTCCTCGGGAGTGAAACTGGTGACGCCGCGTACCGTATTCCAGTCTTGCCCGTTGATGCGGTGGCGATATACGTCATCTCCCCCTCCGCCACCTGCCCATGCCCAGATAAGTCCTGTGGTTTCGTACGTGGGCTGCGCTGGAGCGATTATGGATGGATCAGCCGGGGGCTCGAGATCAAAACTCCGCGTTGCGGAATCGATGGGCGTAACGGGCGAGGGACAACCGGTAAGCACGAGCGCCACAAGACCAACCAGAAACCCGAGAAGGATTGTACCAGTCCCGCGAAACCGCCGCACCATGAAATAAATATAAGCGCATCAGTCAAGATTTACCACAAAATTGCAAATAAATACTTACCAATTGCATAATACGCGGTAGATTAAGGCTGCGTGGGTGATCGTATATCACGAGGAGGGGCACATGGCGGGAGAGCTTCACGATATGGACCCGGTTGCAGGAATCTCCGCTGAAGACCAGCGGGAAATCATGCTCCAGATTGAGCGCGTTGCCGGTGAGAACCGTATTGAAGCCTCGGATGATCTATTCACCTACGCGCCGCTCAAGTCAGGTACGCTGTTTCCGGTTCTCGTCAATATCGCCGGACTCGTACTGCTTGGAGCGGGTATCTGGATTCTGTCGTTCCTGTTTGCCGACCAGGAAGAAGAGCTCCGGTCGTCGGGGCAGGCGGTGACCACCGCGGAAAGCCGTCTGATCGAAGAGATCCGACGAGAGACGGAAGCCGCTCTGGCTGAGCGGGAAGCAACGATCGCAGAGATCCAACAGCAGCTTGCATCGATCTCCGATGAGCGAAATGCGCTGGTAACCGACCTCGAGGAGCGGGTCCGGCAGCGGGAAGCGGCGCTCCGGGAGCAGTTTCAGGTGGAGCTTGAAGCGGAACGTCAGCGCCTCATCGATCTCAATTTGAGTGAGGCGGAGATAGAAGCGCGTCTCGCCGAGTTTTCCCGCGTAAAGGAACGGGAGTACGATCAGCGATTGGCCCAATTCCGCCGGCGGGCGGAAGAAGAGCAACAACAGTTGGCAGCGGAGCTGGACACGATGGAGGCTCAGTTCAACGAGACGCTGGCCAACGCGTCGGCTGAGCGAGAGCGCCTCCTGGCGGAAAGCCAAAACCGGCTTGCGGAACTCCAGAGCAATTTTCAAGCGCAGTTGCAACAGAATCAGGCGCAACTCACTGAAGCGGAAGCACAGCTGGCCCGGCTCACGCAGCAGCAGGAGCAAACCGCACTGGTCAGAAGCCAGCTTCGCGGGCTCTATTCAGACGTTGACCAGGCGTTGGAGGAACGAGAGCTCGCCGCGGCGAGAAGCCTCCTGAGCGATATCCGCGCCGTACTCAACGAGGATTCGGTACTGCGTACCCCGGCGTTGCGGGAGCAGCGGCCGGTTGACCTGTTTATCGTGGATGCACTGGACGCCCTCATCGGTTTTGAGGCTCGCTTCGGCAACCCGGAAACGATGAGCAGGTTGCAAGACGCCGCGCGCATTCAGCAGGTGAATGAGCTCACCACTGAAGCCGCCGCGGCACGGGACACCGGAAACGAAGCGCTCGCCCGGGAGCTCTATCGTCAGGCGATCGACCTGATACCGGCGGTAAGCGAAAGCTTCGCGTTTCTCGGGTCAGTGGAGCGCGACGGTGACGAGGCCGGCCGCACGGAGGCGGCAAACGACATCGCCGAACCGTTGGTTCAGCAAGGGAGAGCCGCATTGGCCGCGGCGGATTGGAGCCAGGCGATCGATGACTTCACCAGCGTGATCGAGCGCGCTCCCACGAGCCGGTTCCGGACCGAAGCGGTACAGGAGATTCGAACTGCCGCTGACAACCTGCTGGTGGACCGGGAGGATCGTATTGCCGATCTCGAGGACCAACTCGCCGTGCTGAACGCGGATATCGCGGAGCTGGAAACGCAGCTGACCGCCGGCGCGTCTCGGCAACAGGAACTTACCGCGCAACTCGCCGAGGCGCGGGAGGAGTTGGCCGCCGTGGAAGCGGCGGCGGCGATCGCCCCACTCACAGCAGGAGAACTCGAGACTGCGGAGGAACGCATCGCAGTGCTCGAAGAAGACAGGGAGCGCGCAGAGACGCGGATTGCTTCATTACAAGAGACGATCTCAGCGCGCAACGTGGAGCTGGCGGCAACGGAAGTAGAACTCCTGGACGCCCTGAATGAGCTGGCGGAGGTGCAAGGCCGGTTGGCCCAAGCGCAGGGAGTTATCTCAGAGTTGAACTCACGAATCGCGAGTTCCGGGGATCAAGGATCGACGGCGCTCTCACCGGAGATCGAGGCTGAGCTCGCCGAGCTGCGCGAGCTGGCCTCGGATATCGCCGCGGCGCAGAGCGAGTATCGCGCGTACCGGGAGGTGGCTGACACCGGCTCAGAAGGTGTTGCGGTACTGGAGGCGCGCCTGGCGCTGGAGCGATTTCTCAGCGCCACCGCCATGGGTGAGCTCTTTCCCGACCTATCCGGTGAGCTGGGGCGATTTGACCAGGTGTTTGTGAGCAGTGGGCGGGAAAACGCTTTGCTTGATGTGGCGGATCTCATTACCGAACTGTCCCTCTCGGAATCCAGTACCGAGCGCGAAGGCGTCCTTGCTGCCGCCCGAGAGCAACTCGCCCAACACGGGGCGGCAGCGGCGGTGGAAGAACTCGTGGCGGAGCTTGCGCTGTTGGTAGAGTGATCGCTCAAGCGGGTCAATCGCGGTAGCCGGCGACGTGCAGCACGGAGTCACCGGTGATTGTCTGCGCGATACCTACGTGGGTGAAGAGTTCGACCGCGGCGTGGTCCTCGAACTCCCCGGTGGCGCCGGGATTACCCGCTTGTGTGGGGTAGGTACCCGCGTACCACAGCGTCCCCCAGGATGCCGTGGTGAGACTCACATCCGGCAGCGAGGAAAGGGAGAGCTCGCCGATTGAGCCACTCCGCGCGGTGCGCAGCAGTCCCTCGATCGTAACGGAAGAGATTCCGAACGGTGACGAGATTTCACTGATGCTACCCCCAGGACCAACCGTAAAACTACGCCACGGAGCGCTGTCGTACCGGCCGTCCCGGAACGACACAACAGTGCCGGGTCCCCCATCCACCAATGTGGCGTGCCGGATCAGACCGGGACGTTCTCCCGCACTGTCTTCCGGTATGACGAAACTCCCCCCGGCACGTATAGCCTCCGGCACGGCGGCAGCCCCGGACACAACCCATTCCGCCACGCCGATTCCATCACTGATGAACACGAAGGGGGCGGCCTGGCCGGTATCACGATTGCGGGCAAGAACTTGCAGGACTACACCGGCCGTGTCGGTAGTGGAGCCGTCGGCCAACGTGCCCCCCGGGCCATACCCGGCGAGCTGGACGGATATGAGCTCCGGCGGATTCACCGCACCGGTAAGCGACTGAATTGCACCCTCCAGATCTGCACCGAGATCCTCCCGCACGAATAGGTCGCTTCCGCCCGCCCCGGCGGTGATTCCGGTCACGCGCGCCTCCGTCCCAGTTGCACTGTTCTCAACGAATCGGGCGACAATGAGCGTGGGCGTCACCGGATCAGCTTCGGGATTGGCAGCTTCGTACTGTTCCCGCACCGTTGCATCTATGAGTACCGGCCACGCGTCCCACCGATCGGGGGTCTGCGAGCCGTCCAAACCGATCACGGTATCCGCGATTACCGCGCCATCATCCACTCGCGCCACTGCCAGCTCAGGCCGATCCGGCGCGGTGGCGATGATATACCCGGATGCCCCGCTGAGACGATCCGGGTACCAACCCATCGGAGTGACAATCCGTCCACTTCCGTCTTCATAGTTCCAGCCGGTGACCTCGGCGGACGCGGTTTCCGTGAGTTCTTCGCTTCGGCGAGCCCCCTCCACCACCTCCGGATCGTACAGCACCAGATCGCACCCTGCGATGACAATACCCACCGCAGGCAGCAGAATGCGCGCTAACACCGCGCGGCTCCTCAGCAGCTTCATAGCTGTACCCTCAACCCGACGCGGTAAATCGGCAATTGCCAGAACACCGGTCCGATCCGCTGCAGCCACACCTCACCACGAACAAACGAGGAACGCGGGGAAACGAACAGATCCGTTGCGGCGCTCTGGGAGAGTATGAGGCGACGGGACAGCTCCCACTCCCAACCGGCGGTGGGTCTCACCGTCCACGGTATGGCAGGGTCGAGTCCGAAGGATGTATCCCGATGCACGAGTCGTACAACACCACCGATCCCGGCGGTGATCCGGTGGGGCTCATCGCGGTCGCGAAAGAAGCGATGGCCCCCAACCTCGATCTCGGTGAGACCATAGGAGGATATGATGCGCGCTTCAGCGGACTCATTGCGCACTTGCCGAAGCGGCGTCAGCCCAACCAGAAACGAGGTGACACCGACCCGGGCGGTCCAGTTGGTTTGGGAGTGGTACCACCCGTATTCCACCCCCGGCCAGGCCAGACCGCGCACCGTTGCCGCAACCGTGTGACGAGGATACCGGGTGAGGTCGACGCGCAAACGAACCGGGGTTCTCTCCATATACACCGTGATTTCTTCGGTACGGTAGCCGGGGCGCGAGACGGTAACGCGGTACTCCCGGAGGGAGCGCAACCGCACCAGAATGTGTCCGTCCTGGGTCTCACGAACCTCGGCCCACTCGGGTAGCCCGGAGAGCTCCACCGGTCCATTGGACGCAACGGTGAGATCGACGATCGGGCGAGCGATATCGGCGTGTTCCATGATTGCTGCCGCAAGTTCTTGCCAGACCGCCGGCCGAAGGTACCGTCCGGCCGCATCGATCTGCACCTCCTGCTCCCAGAATGCCAATCCCCGAGAAGCGGTGCCCTGAGGGGGTCGCACGCGATAGAGACGGGCCTGAACCCGGACGCGACTCCCTCTCCCTACCGGATCATCACCTGAATCCAGGCTTCCGGCGTCCAGGAAAACCAGGACCTCCGCCTGGTGCCGCGTCCACGCAGTATCGGTGAGGTCGGTAATAAACGCGTCCTCGGGAGCTCTCTCCGTATCGGTCTCGTCGGTGGCGTCGGCCTCGTCGCCGGCGTCCCGGGGAACGACAAACCACAGCGCCCGCTCATCACTCATCACCGTGTGCATGGCGGCGTCGATGACGACCTGCAATCCGGGATCTGTGTGCTCCGCCGGAGGGGAGAGCGCGAAGCGGGGCAAGAGCGCGGGGTGGACGCCCGCCGGGGACGCTGATACCACGAAGTGAAGCGGAAGGAGGATTAGTATCACCACCATCACGATACGGTTCCCGCGGGGAGGAGTGTGCCTGCGTATCACCACCATGGCTCCACCCGAAACAACGCGCGGTTTCCCGCGTCAAAGAGTAGATAGAACTCACCCTCCGGATCGAAGGCCACCGTATACGGCACCCCACTGCGCTCGTCCTGCCCGAGGTCAAACTCATCCAACTTGGCACCGGTTGTGCGGTCATACCGTGTGAGGCGCCCGCCATCGGCAACAAGGATCCCCGCGGGAGTCTCCCGGACGGCATCAAGGTCATTTACCGGAAAAACCTGGCTACCAACCCCTGTAGAAGAATCGATTGGAAATCCCGTTTCCGCGGCGAAATCGGACTCGGATAGCACCGTCCGACGCAGTCCGACGTCGGTGAGCACGAACACAACGTACTCGCCGACGGCGCCCAGTGATGGAGAGCGCTCGTGCATCTCAACGGCGCGAATCGACTCCACCGGGGTTACGGCTTCCGCCGGTGTCGACCAGCTTGCCCCCGGGACAAAGCTCCCATCGAATCGATCGAAGGTCACGAGTACATCCGAGTCAGGACGAAGCGCCCAGTAATTCGTAAGGTCCCGTGCGATAGGCTGCAACGTATCGGTTGGTCCCGGACCGTTGCGGACTTCGCCACTCAACGAGTCATAGATCAGCGTACCAATCTGTATAGCGCCATCAATGCGAGTAAGCATACGGGAGTCGAAGCTGAGCGGTGGTTCTTCCAGTTCGGTAACGCCGGCGAGCTCTTCATCCATTACCACCAAGACAGAGGCGTCCGGCCCGTCGGGCTCCGCCAAAATCGCAAAATACCGCCCGCCGGCGGGCGTAATTGTGGTATCCATCGAAACCCTGCGAATCGAACTCGGCACCTGACCACTCAGATCCACCTCACCACTGACGTAGGGCAGGAATGGCGGGAAGGAACCTGCAGCAAACACCGAACAGCCATGAGCCAGCACCGCGAAAACAACGATTCCGACCAAAAGCAGGCCGGCGTTGATCATCGATCGTCGGGTGACCGGTGCCCGCATCAGAACCTCCGATAGGTTCCCACAAATAGTTGTGGGGCGCCTTCACCAAGGCCGTCCGTGAAAAATCCGCGCTCAGATTCCAGTTGGTAGTTGACGCCGAATCGGGCGAACCACGATTGACGCCCCGTGCGGACCACGGGCATGACGTTCATCACGTTCCAATACAGGTCGGTATACGGCGCGGCGAGTCCGCTCAGGAATGTGGTGAGAACACCTCCCACACCACTGGAAGCCCGCAGGGAAATGCGCCCTCTCTCCCACACGGTGAGTTCCGCCAGCACCCGGGCCTCACCATGCAGCACTGCATAGGGTGCGTCTTCCCCGGCGCCCGATACGTAGACGTCAAACTCCGAGATCGCGCTCAACCGGTCGGGAATAATCGCGTAGCGCGCACCGATTCCAGCCCCCGCAAGACGACCGAGAGAGGTGTGGAGCTGGAACCCCAGGCGCTGATACGGCTCGGGATCGGGAACGGCACCCTCAACTCCCGTAATACTGCGAAGCGGATAGTGCCCGGGTCCTCCCGCAAATAGCGGCACACGCACCCCATCGGCGAGAAGAACGCCGTCCGGAGAATCGCCGGAAAGCGGCGCGTGGGGCTGCACCACCACTTCTTCTCCTTCAAACCGTGGCTGGAACGGCGGGAGCACCCCCGCAATTGGGGTAGGGAGTAGCTCATGCTCAAAATCACCACGAATCGAGAGGTACGCCAACACATCATCTATGCCGGCGGAAACCACATCGTCCACGGAGTTGAATAGCGTCACGTTCGTTCGGGCGCTCCCGGAGGCGGAACTTATCAGTGTATCAGTGCGTGGATCCCGTACGGAAACTGAGAGATGCAGACGAGGAATGAGGGAGAGAATGCTGTACTCCCAGCTCAACACGATCCCGGACCTCCCGGGGGGCTCCGCGGTTTCGACCGCCCCTGCCGGTGTCGATTGCGCGGTATCAAGGGAAAAGCCGCTCCGAACCAGAACTACACCGATCGATTCGGCGATCAACCGTTCATACGCCTCTGCTTCGGGGGCTGTGGATGAAGCAGCTCGTATGTGCGCCAAAACCGGCTCACCCTGTACAATAATCGGGGTCTGCGCCCCGAGGGAGGGAACCGCGAGAACGGCGAGGACGATACAGACATACGAAGAGCCGCGGAGGAAACTCATTTGGTCGTCAGTACCTCCACACCGTCCCAATCGCGCGGCGGAGGAGCCGCTACGTACCGTTGGCAGCGCTCTTTCAGCATCTCCGCGTTCGCGTCCCCGGAGAGAAGGCGAATTACCTGGTCAAAGCCTTCGATAGCTCCTGCAAAGTCTCGACGATAATAGGCATCCATCGCCCGGTTATGGACGTCCCAGGCACGCTCTTCCACCTTGTTGACCGTTCGGGCGGTGGTGTAGATCTTCACGCCGGTCTTCTTACCCTTCACCGCCACACTGTCCAGCAGGCGCCAGGGCAGTCGGCCATCCACGTAGGGGAAAAGCGATTCCGCGATTATCAGGTCCTGCTGGTACGGTTTGGTAAGGCCTTCCAATCGGCTGGCAAGGTTTACCATGTCACCGATAACGGTGTAGTCCATCTTCTTCTCGGTCCCGATGTTTCCCACGGTTACCTCACCGTAGTTGATCCCTACCCCGATTTTGAACTCCGGTTTGCCCGCTTCCACCTGAGCCTTGTTGAACACCTTTACCTGTTCGGTCATCTCGATCCCGGCCATCACGGCTTGAAAGGCGTCGTCCTCGTAATGGACCGGGGCTCCAAAGAACGCCATGATCGCATCACCGATGTATTTATCGATGATGCCATTCCGGTTCATGATCAGATCGACCATCACCGAGAAATAGCTGTTGAGGCTGTTTACCAGATCATCTGGTTGCATCGACTCGCTAATCGATGTAAATGACCGTATGTCCGAGAACAGAATGGCAAGCTCCCGGTTTTCTCCGATCAACATCGACTCAGGGTTCTGAAAAAAACGATCGATCAGCTGCTGTGGTACGTACTTCTGAAATATGTTGCGAATCTTGGATTCTTTCTTCTGGGCAAGCACCGCCTGGTAGGCATAGCTCTTGATCTGCTGATAGGCACGATCCAACTCGCCGATCATGATATTGAACGTGTGCGCCAGGTCCCCCGTCTCGTCTTTAAACTGGACGGGCACCCGCTCGGACAAGTCGTTTGAGCTGATAATCTTCCGCATAGAGGTGACGATGTTGGAAATCGGACGCGTGAGCTGGGAAGAGAATATGAGGAGCATAATCACCGAGATCAGTACGGCGCCGGCGAGAATAATCGCGCTTTCCCGGATAATGCGGTCCACATCCCGGTAGAAGACGTCTCTCGTCTCCGTCACCAAGTAGAACAGGTTGAACGGAGCAAAGTAGAACCCCTTCCCGATGCGTTCTTCACCATTTAGCTCAAAGTCAAGAAGCGATGTGTTCCGCTCCTCGAATATCCCGGCAAGGATTTGCTGATCGGGATCCGCCACATCGAATGGTACCGTGGACGCCTCCACGGCTCCCTGTTCGCCCACCGCAATGATCATTTCGGTATCGGTGCGTATCAGAGAAGCGGCAAAGGACATGATGCCCGACTGGGTTGCCGAAACCATGTCACTGCGGTTGGTGAAGCCGTTGTCCACCAAAAGCGCCCACTGACTCTCCGCGTGCTTTTGCAGTTCTCCCGCTTTAAAGTCCAGGAACTCCTGGGTGACGCGCGTGATGCCGTTGGTTGACGAAAAGACGGCGGAAGCTCCCGAAAGGATGAGCGTGACCAGAAGCAGAGGCAACACCACCAACACGATCTTCAGCCGAACTCTCACCGCACATCCTCCGACTTTTTTTGTCAGGTATTATAATGCCCCATTCCGGAGATTGCGTCCACTATTGGCGAGAGTGACAAATCGAGGAGCGGAAAGACGTCCGGACGACGGACGCGGTGGTACGTCGCTGCGTTTTGGTACGTCGCTACGTGTTAGTCCGACCCGGCGTCGTGGGTAACCGAAAACACCTGCACCTGTTGCTGCAGCTCTTCCGCCCCGGCGGTGACCGACTCGATCATCGATTGCACGCGGTCTATCTCGCTCACCGACTGGGTAGACTGGTCGCGAATCTGGTCGATGCGGGTGCGAACCTGACGAGAGAGCTCCTCCATGGCGCTGAGGGAGGTGCGGATCTCCCGTGCCTCGGCATCAACTGAGACGGCATTGTTGAGGGCGTGCTCGGAAGAGGCCCGCAGCGACTCCAACCGTTGCACCATGTCCCCGTGGCGTGACTCGAGGGTGGCGGTTTCATGAGCGATCGCCCCGAGGGTGCCGCTGACGGTGGTGATCTCTGAATCGAAGCGACCGAAGGTCTCGCTGTTTTCTCGGCTGATCCGGGATGCCTGGGTGATGGAATCCACCAGCTCCTTGAGGACACTACCGATGTTCTGGGAGCTCTCTTCAGCGGAGGACGCAAGACGTTGGATTTCGTCGGCCACCACGGCAAATCCCTTTCCCGAGTCCCCGGCGTGGGCCGCTTCGATGGCAGCGTTCATCGCCAGCAAACTGGTCTGCTCGGCGATGCTGTGAATGAGCTCAATGAACTCGTTGAGGGCGTCCACCCGGGACGCGGCATTCTGCATGAGGGAATTGCTCTTTTCCACGCTCTCGCCGGAATCACGCGCCACGGCTTGCAGGGCAGTTACCGATTCTCCCGCTTCCTGAGCCCGCCGTACCGTCTCCTGCAACGCCTGCTCCATGGACCGCACCGCTTCGGAAAGTTCCGACACGGTGGTGTCTTCCTCTTGGACCGTCTCTTTTAAGGAGCTCAAATGATCGGCGATTCCCGATACCCGGGAGGTGGAATCCTCCACGCGACCGCCGAGGGTTCCCATGTCATCGGCGATGGTGGTGGTACTTTCGCCGATGCCACGAAACGTCTCGAGGGCACCGTCGGCGAACTCTTTGAGCTCCCGCCCCGTGTGGGCGGTATCCCGGGAACTATCGGTGATCTCGCCGATAATGGAGGCGAAGCGCTCCAGGAGAGTGTCAACGGCGGCGGCGATCCGCGCTACCTCTCCGCGACCGGTGCTCCCGAGGCGACCGGTGAGATCTCCCGCCTGGGCATGGGAAAGCAACCGCTCAATCGGCCCAACCGGCCGCAGCAGCCGGTTGAGGAGCACCCCGAATCCCAGGAACATAACGATCGCCACCGCGGCAACCGCCATGGCCAGTCCGGAGATCAGCCGGCGCACCCCGGCAAAACGCGTGGCATCGGACATGACGTAGCCGGTATACCAGTCCCACGACTCGTAGTAGGAGGCGATCACCCACCCGTTGAACTCGGGTACATCGATAGTGAACTCCCGGGGCTGTTGATCGGCCATTTCCGCCTCGGCCAGGCGGGGTGCAATCTCGTCCGTTAGTGTATCTTCGCTGAGTTCACTCTCCGGAAGATGCATGATCGCCTGGGCGTCTCCGTTCACGATAAACGGGTAGGCCCGCGCCTGCTCAAAGCCGAGGTATTTCTGCTCCAGTTCCTGCATGAGCTCTTGCTGGATCTCGTACGCTTCGTCGGTGGCGGCGGACACGGCGTCTACTTGGCGATAGTCATACTCGAAGTTTCGGATGCGCTCGGAGTAGTCACCTCGATCGAGGGACCGAATCTCCTGGCGGATGGTAACCACAGAAAGTGTCACGGTGAGCACTGCCAGCAAGAGCATTGCAATGCCCGAGGCCACAAAAAGGGGGGTGCGGATTGAAGAACCCATGCGCGGATTGTGCCGCACTGGGGCGGCTGCGTCTACCGCTCTACCACTACTGATCCCCGGTCCTCGTCGAGATGGATCATGAGGCCGGTATCGATCTCCTGCTGCAGCGCCTCCACGTGGGAGATAATGCCGATGATTCGGTTCTCCCGACGGAGGTTCTTTAATGTCCCAAACACGTCGTGCAGTGATTCGGCGTCGAGGGAACCGAATCCCTCATCCAGAAAGAAGAACGCCGGTTGGTCTCCGCCGGCGCCGTGGTCGATGCTATCCACCAACGCCAGTGCCAAACAGAGCGCCGCCTGAAACGTTTGTCCGCCGGAGAGCGTCTTCACGCTGCGCCGGCGGCCGCCGTTGAGATGATCGATCACGGCAAAGTCCCGGTCGCCGCTGAGAACGAGCTCCAGCTGGTTCCGGGTGAGGTACCGAAACCGCTGGTTGGCAGCGGCCACCAGCTGTTCCAGGTAGACATACGCCACGTAGCTCACAAAACCGGCACCGCGAAAGAGGTTGCTCAGGGTGGTGAGATTCTCGTGGCGGGTCCGGAGCTCGTTCCGCTCGGTGATAAGCTGGCCTCGCCGATCGATCTGGGCGCGAGCGGTCTCGATCTGGGAATCGACCGCCCCCAACCGCTCACCGAGGGCGGTGATTCTCTCTGCGTGGTGGTCAATGTCCCGGCGGAGCGTCGTGAGCTCCGCCTCCAGCATCGCCGGATCCGCTGGTATATCGGTGGGGAGATCGTGGAGCTGATCGCTGATCTCGCCGATGCGTTCGGTGGTGCGTCGCGCGCGCTCCCGCGCCGTGGCGAGACGCTCCTCACACTCGGCGAGGTTCGGGAGATCCTTCACGAGCTCTTCGATGTACTGCTCGTCCTGGTCGTCGGAAATGTGGGGCGCCGCGCTGCGTGCCGCGGAGAAGGCGCGTTCCGCCTCCTGGAGCTCCGCCGCAGCGGCGGCCAACACCTCGCCACGTTCCTCCCCCTGAGCGGTCAGTCGCTCCACCTGCTGCGAGGCCGCCACGCGCTTTTCGGCAAGCTCCTCCAGCTCGGACTCAATTCGAGACAGCTCCCGGGAGACCTGTTCCGCTGCCGCCTGGGCCGCCGCGCCGGGTTCGGCTGCACCAGGTTCGGCTGCACCGGCAGCCTCCAGAACGTCCCGGTAGCGAGCGCGGGCCTCCTCGTCCAACTGCTCGAGGAGGGCGTGTTCCTGGGAGGCCAGGTCATCCCGACGGCGCCGGCGGTCATCGATCCGGGCATCCTCGGTTGCTACCGCCGCATCGGCCTGGCCCCGGGCGGTGTGGAGCTCCTCCAGGGTGGTGCGGCGGGCGTCGATCTTGGTGTAGCGCGCCTCCACCTCCTCGAGCCACTCCGCCGCCGCTGCGGGGTCCGCCGGGAGCGCATCCCGACCGACCGTCTCCGGCGGCACCTGAAGCGCCGCCTCCTCCTCGGCAAGTCCGGCGAGGGTGCCCTGGAGCTGCGTGAGCTGGGAGATGCGGGACTCCACGGTATGAAGCTCCTCCTCGAGGGCCGATACGTCCGGGGGCGCGGAGTCCCGCTCCACGCCGGGATGGTGAACCGATCCGCACACGGGGCACGGCGCTCCCTCGGTGAGGGTCTCCGCCAAACTGCGCAATTGGTCGTCCACGGCGGCGCGGTGGAGTTTCCGCTGCAGCGTTTGGCGATGATCCTCCGCCTCCGTGAGGAGGCGCTCCACCTGCTGGATCGGGGCGCCCTCCCCAGGGGCGATATCATCCGCCCCGGCCGTGCTCATTGTCGCGCTCATCGCCGCGTGTACCGCCGCCCGGCGCCGTTGGGAGATCGAATCCAGGGCGGACCGGTAGTACTGCTCACGCTGAACCGCGGCGTGCAGCTCCCGCAGCCGAGCTCGCTCGGGGATTCCCGTTTCCAGCTCGGCGATGGCGGCGTGAAACTCGGCGATGCGGTGGTCCAGCTCATCCCGACGGACCAGCGCCTCCTCCCGGGCCCGCTGCGTTTCGCGGAGCTCATCGTCTGCGGATGCGCGCTGCCCGCCCTGGAGGAGCGCATCTCGCAGCGCCTCCAAAACCGGACGCCGCGCCGCCTCACCCTCCAACCGGCGGCGGCGATCCTCCAGCTCCCGGAGCCGCTCTTCCGCCGGCTCCTGCTGGGAGGTGATCTCCGTCATCCGCGCTTCCGCCTCCCCGTGGCGACGGCGCGCCTCCCGCAGCCGATCAAACGGCGCGCGCAGGTGATCGCGCACGGCGCGAAGTCGGCCAATGCGCGCTTCCAGTTCCACCAGCGTATGCTCCGCAGAACGAAGTTCGATTTCCTGCTTCTGCAGCTCCTCCCGTTCCCGGTGGAGCGCCAGCACGCGGTCGTACTCCCCCGCTCGAGACTGGAATTCTTGTAACCGCGTGCCGGCGGCGGTGCGCTCGGTGGAGAGGCGCGCCCGTTCAGCCTGGAGTTCCCGGTGGATCGACTCGGGGTCTTCCGGGAGCTCCCGCAGAGCACTTTCTACCCCCTCCAGGCGGGTGGTGGTGGCGCTCATGAGCGAGCGCGTTCGGGAGTACAGATCGAACCGCTCCAGTTGGAAGAGCTCCTTCATCATTTCCGTGCGCTCGGTGGCGCCGAGCTGCAGGAACTCCTGAAACTTGCCTTGCGGAATGATGGTGGTGCGGCGGAAATTGCGGTAGCTGAGGCCCAGCACCCGCTCGCCGTCGACGTGGTCCAGGGGAATCCATTCGCCGGGCGGGGTGTCGGCCTGATACCGGTATGCCCGGCGCGTCATGGACCCCACTTCTTCCGGGCGCTTTCCGTTGCGCTTGGCCTCAACGGTGAACCTAAACGTCCGGGAGCGGCGGTCGAGAAAGGTAAAGTCCACGAAGAGGAGATCGCTGCGGAGGTTGAGCATGTTGGTGCTGCGCTTGTCTCCTTTGTTGAGCCGCGCCGACTCGCCGTACAGCGCCAGCGTCATCGCCTCGAGAATCGAGGATTTGCCGCTCCCCACGGGGCCGAAGATTCCGAAGAGCTGCGCCGCGGTGAGGCGCCGGAAGTCGATGTCCACCGCCTCCTGGTAGGAGTACAGGCCTTGGATGGTGAGGGTCACGGGGATCATGCCGGGGGCTCCTCGCCGTCACCCGCCGCGGAGAGCACCTCGCGAAAGAGCGCCCGCATCGCCTCATCCGGCTCCACCCCGTGACGGTCCGCGAAGAACTGAGCGAAGAGGGAGTGAATGTCTCCGGTGGGATCGATGCGGGCTGCGGCGCCCTCCTCATCGGCGCCGGCGGAGGCGGAGAGGGGCACGATCGTGACGATGCCGTCGTGAGCCTCGTGCAGGCGGCGCCGGTCCGCGCCGGAGAGGTAGTCCGGCAGCGTGATGGAGAGCTCCACCAGCGCGTTCGGGTTCTCGGTGAGCCAGGAGAGGGCATCTTCCACCGACGCGGCGTGATAGCGCAGCAGCGGGCGACCGGCGGTGAGCGGCCGGTACCGGACGGTAGCCTCCGATCCGAGGGAGCCGTGGGGCTCCACCTCTACCACGGTGACGCTCTTCTCCTGGCCCGCCTCGGCAAAGCTGTAGGAGAGGGGGCTGCCGCTGTAGTACAGCGGCGCCGGCCCGCTCACCGGATGGGCGCGATGCAGGTGACCGCCCGCGGCGTACTGAACCTCCCCCGGCACGATCGCGGTGGAGAGCGCCGGGGCACCACCGATATGCGCGATAGGCCGCTCCCCGTCGGGCTCCTCCGGAGGATTCTGGGGATCCGCGGCAAACATAAGGTGCGCCACCATGAGATTGATCCCCTCCCCCCGCATGAAGCGCTGCGCTCGTTCCCGCCAGCGCTCCGCCAGGACGTCCTGCAACGCCTGCTCCTGATTTCCGTCGGGATCGAGGGCGCGCCGGAGCCGCACCTCGTTGGCGTACGGCACGAGGAGGACGCGAATCGGAATCCCCGTCACGCCGGGGCGATCGATCGCCAGTTCTACGAAACCCGGTTCGCTGTGTGCCACCGACACTACACCGGCGGCCCATGCCGGGACGGTCTCTTCCGGATAGCCCACAAGCACGATACCGTGGGTCCGCGCCAGCACCTCCGGGGCAACCACCCGGTCCGGGGAGTCGTGGTTTCCCGCGATCGCGATCACCCCCCGTGTGCCGTCCCGGGCGAGATCCCGAAGGGTGCGGTACAGCAGTTCCTGCGCGTCACTGCCGGGATTGAACGTATCGAAGAGGTCTCCCGCGACGATCACCAGATCCGGGTCTTCCTCCTCGGTAATCGCCACGATCTCCTGCAGGACCTGCCGCTGCTCCTCGAGCCGGGGGAAGCGCTCCAGCCGTTTTCCGATGTGCCAGTCTGCCGTGTGGAGGATCTTCATACGTCCCGTCTGTTGTATCGCATCCGCGGCGGGTGTTGAAAGCGGGCGCGGGA
>JBMCMH010000048.1:0-17850 GCA_048614515.1 Alkalispirochaeta sp.
GGAGAGGTAATCGTGGGAAAGGGAGAGCGGGTCGCCGTGCTCCAGCAGAACCAGTTTGCCTATGATGAGTACTCGGTCATGCACACCGTGATTATGGGCTATCGGCACCTGTACGACGTCATGATCGAGAAAGACCAGATCTACACTAAGGCCGAGTTCACTGAGGAAGACGGGATTCGTGCGGCTGAGCTGGAAGGTGAGTTTGCCGAGCTCGACGGGTGGGAAGCGGAAAGCGAAGCGGGGCGGCTCTTGGCGGGGCTTGGTATTCCCGACGAGCTCCACGAGAAGCACATGGCGGACCTCGATGGGGGCCAGAAGGTGCGGGTGCTGCTGGCGCAGGCCCTGTTTGGAGAGCCGGATATTTTGCTCCTGGACGAGCCTACCAACAATCTGGATCTGGAATCAGTGAGCTGGCTGGAGGAGTTTCTCTTCAATTTTCGCAATACCGTAATCGTGGTGAGCCACGACCGCCACTTCCTCAACCGAGTGTGTACCCACACTGCTGATATAGATTTCGGAAAGATCCAGCTCTACGTCGGAAACTACGATTTTTGGTACCACTCGAGTCAGTTGGCTCAGCGCCAAATGCGGGACGAGAAGAAACGCACGGAGGACAAGGTTGCCGAGCTAAAGGCGTTTATCCAACGGTTTTCTTCCAATGCCGCCCGGAGCAAGCAGGCCACCAGTCGGCAAAAGCTGGTGGAGAAGCTGTCCCTGGACGATATTCGTCCCTCCAGTCGCCGTTCGCCGTATATCAGTTTTGACATGACCCGGGAACCGGGGAAGAAGATGCTCGAGATCCGGTCCATCTCCCAGGCGGTGGAGGGGGAACCAGGACTACGCAACTTCGAGATAACGGTGCAACCAGGCGATAAGATCGCCTTTGTGGGACCGTTTCACAACACCAAGTCCACCCTGTATGAGATTCTCGCCGGTGAAATGACACCGGAAGGCGGGGAGTATGAATGGGGAACCACGATCACTCCTGCGTATTTCCCAAAGGATTCCAGTCGGTATTTTGACACTGATGCCACCATCGTGGAGTGGCTGCGGCAATATACCGATGCCGAAGAGGAGTCGTACGTGCGGGGATTTCTCGGGCGCATGCTGTTCACCGGTGAGGAATCGCTCAAGAAGGTACGCGTGCTCTCCGGGGGCGAGAAGGTGCGGTGCATGCTCTCCAAACTCATGCTCACCGGGCCCAATGCACTCATTATGGATGAACCCACCAATCATCTGGACCTGGAATCGATCACCGCCCTCAACGACGCTCTGATCAGCTTTAAGGGCTCGATTCTCTTCACCAGCCATGATCATGAGTTTGTAAACACCGTGGCGAATCGGATTATCGAGTTTACCCCTACCGGTACGATAGACCGGACCATGCCGTTTGATGAGTATCTGGCCAGTGATGATGTAAAGCGGCAACGGGACCAGGCATACCATGAGCATCACGTGGTAGAGATATAGCCTCGTTTACGCTTCATGGATTCAAAGACTCTGTTCCAGGAAAAACGCGCGACGCTGTTTCTGTTGATCGCGATGCTTCTGGTTTTGTCCGTTGCTTCCGGCTACGGCATCCTCAATGTACGTGCCGATTTTGTTCTCGTGGGAGTGGTGCAGCTCGTCTCCGCCGCGTTGGTGGCAGGGGCGTTGGGCATTACGGTGGCGCGGATTCGGCGCGGAGCGCCGGTGGCGGAGCTCCCGCGGCTGCTCGCCTTCAGCGCGACGGTGCTCTTGGCGGTGATTCTGGCATTGACCGGGGGCGGTCTGAGCGAAGTCACCCCGCTTATGTTTGTGGTTCCCCCGGCTCTCCTCTTCCTCGGTACGCCGCGCACCGCCACCGTTGCAAATCTGCTATTTAGTGGGATTTTGGTAGCATCGGTGGCCCAGCCGGGGCTCACCGCCTGGATTCGGGGATCTGAGCGGAGCTACCATTTCTCGATTCTTGTGGCGTATCTGGCACTTAACTTGTACGTTTTCATGGCCGCGGACCTCCGGGAACGCGCCTACCGAAGAGTTCGGTTTCTCGCGTCACACGATCCCGTTACCGGTCTTCCTCGGTTTGACACTCATCACGCCCCCGAGGTTACTACCCCGTACGCAGTTCTCATTCAGCTCCGGCAGGCCGATCAGGTTCGTCTGGAGGGAGGTAATCGGTTCGTGCAGGAGGTCATGGCGGAGCTTGCGCGCCGACTCTCGCGACGCCGCGGACCTCACTGTACGTTGTTCTCCTACAGCGAGACCAGCTTACTCATGGCTCCGGCGCTCGCGGGACCACAGGAGTGGTCCGCGTGGATCACCGAGACGTTGGACGATCTTACGCAGCCGGTGGTGGGCGAGGAACGCAGCTACACTCCGCGAATTGCCGTGTACGTTGTGCCGGATGCGCACGAGCTCAGCCGGACCGAGCTGGCCGCCCGATTGGAGACCACGATTCAAGGGAATCAGCATTTGGGACAGGGAGTCGTCTTTTATAATCCCGATATGGGGCGTCTCCTCCGTGCTCGGGTCGAGATGTCGGACCTGCTGCGGAGCGCCCGGAGTCGAGGAGAACTCCACGTGGTTTACCAGCCCCTGGTTGATTCGATCGATGGTACCGTGGTGGGAGCGGAAGTTCTCATGCGGTGGAATAGCCATGTGTTAGGGGCGGTATCCCCGGCAACGTTTATTCCGGTGGCGGAAGAGAACGGCCTCATCGCCGAGTTCACCGAGTGGATGATCGCTACCGCCTGGCGGGAGTCACGGAATGATCCGGAGATGCGATATCGACACCTGTCGGTCAACATCTCGCCGGTTCATATTGAGCAGCCGGATTTCCTGCCGCGTCTGCGGGAGCTCATCCATCGTGAGCGCATCGATCCATGGTACATCAGTATTGAGATTACTGAAGGGGTGTTGCTGAGAGAATCATTGAACAATCAGGACGTGATCAACGAACTGGTAAAGATTGGGTTCTCTCTCTCGATCGACGATTTTGGAACCGGCTATTCAAACTTGACGTACCTGCGACGATTGGCGGTAGATCGCATCAAGATTGATCGGTCGTTCGTGAGCGATCTCGTTCATTCCGACGGTACCCGAAACCCTCGAGCTGCACCGTTGGTGGAAGCGATGATATTTATGGCGAAAACGTTGGGAATAGGGACGCTCGCTGAGGGGGTAGAGACCGAGGCGGAGGCTGAGATCCTTCGGGACTTGGGGTGTGAAGTGTTTCAAGGATATCTGTTTGGAAAACCCGCTGGTATTTCCGGTGGTGTCGGGGATCATGGGGAACAAAATGCCGGGTGAAGAATGGCCGGGTGAGTCCGTGCTGGACGTGCTGGAGCGCCATGCGTCGTGCCGGTCGTACCGCGACGAGCCGGTACCGCGCCACCACATTGAACGAATCGTAGGTGCCGCGCAACGGGCGGCTACCTCCTCAAATTTGCAGATGTGGACGGCGGTGGTCATAGAGAACGCCACGACGCGCCAGCGGCTTGCATCACTATGTGGGGAGCAAGACCATATCCGGCGGGCGCCGATATTCATCGCCTGGTGTGCGGATCGGAGTCGTCTGGACACCGCCGCCGACCTTCGAGGATATGCTCAGAATACCGAGTATCTGGAGAGCTTTCTGGTTGCAGTGGTGGACGCGGCGATCGCTATGCAGAACGCCACCGTAGCGGCAGAGGCGATGGGGTACGGAACCTGCTATATCGGAGGGCTTCGAAACGATACGGCGGCCATCGTGGAGCTGCTTCAGCTCCGCCCCCGGGTATTTCCGGTGGCGGGAATGACCCTGGGTGTTCCCACGCGGCACGGCTCGCCCCGACCGCGACTCGACCAATCGGCGGTGCTCCATTGGGAGCATTACCGGCGGGATGATCGGGAACTTCTTGAGCGCTACGATCGAGTGATGCGGGACACCGGCGTGTACGGCGGACGCCACGTGGCCGGGACCACCAGCACCGGCGATTCCGCGCCGGATCTGCCGGATGAACAGTATGGCTGGATGGAACACAGTGCGCGCCGGGTGAGCCGGGCCCAACGGACGGACCTGAGCGATGTGGTCCGCCGCCAGGGATTTGAGCTGCGGTAAACGACGGGCTACTCCGAGTTGAGGAGCGTACAGCCCTGAATTACGAGCGGAGCGTCTGCGGTGAGGTGATAGGCGGTACCACACACCGAAAACTCCAATGGATGACCATCGGTCAGCGTAAACCGATACCGCTCATGCGTGAGGTCCACCTCGATGAAGCTATCGTTAAAGCGCACTGAAAAGCGCATGGCGCCCCACTCGGTGGGAATGCGCGGGTCAAAACTCAGGTTGCCCTGATACGCGCGCATCCCTCCAAATCCGTGCGTAAGCGCCAGCCACACCCCGCCGGTGGAGGCGACGTGGACGCCGTCTACGACGTTCCCCGCGACGTTTGCCAGATCCATAAAGAGGGCGTATTGGAAGTACTCCAGAGCTTTCTGCTCGCGGCCGATCTCCGCCGCCAGAATCGACTGCATACACGCCGAGAGCGACGAATCCCCCGTTGTCAGGGGGTCGTAGTAATCAAAATTTCGTCGCTTCTGATCCAATGAGAACTCATCTCCCAACAGGAACAGTGCCAACGCCACGTCGGCCTGCTTAATAACCTGGTGGCGGTAGATCACCAGCGGATGATAATGCAACAGGAGCGGATAGTGATTGCGGGGGGTGTTGGCAAAGTCCCACTGTTCCTTCTCCAAGAAGTTGTCATCCTGCGGATTGATTCCGCGCGTTTCATCATAGGGGATGTACATCTTGTCGGCGGCCCTGAGCCACCGCTCCACCTCATGGTCCTGTACATCGGTCTCATGGAGGAGGTGAGAAAACGCCTCGGGGCGCTCCTCTTGGAGCCACCGTACACTTTCTGCGGCAAATCGCAAATTATTCCTGGCCATGAGGTTGGTGAAGAAGTTATCGTTTACCACCGTCGTGTACTCGTCGGGACCGGTGACACCGTGGATGTGAAAATGGCCGGTATCCGGGCTAAAAAAGCCGAGGTTGTTCCACATCCGGGCGGTTTCTACCAGAATCTCTACACCCACCTCTGCGAGAAGATCGTAATCCTTACGCGTCTGGACGTAGTGCTTAATGGCATAGGCGATGTCGGCATTGATGTGGTACTGCGCGGTCCCGGCGGCGTAGTACGAAGATGCCTCATCTCCGTTTATCGTTCGCCACGGGAAGAGGGCCCCATCTTCCGAGAGCTCCTGAGCTCGCGCGCGCGCTTTATCCAACATGCTGTGCCGGAACCGAAGGAGATTTCGCGCGATTCGGGGCTCGGTAAAGGTGAGAAACGGTACTACATAGATCTCGGTGTCCCAGAAGTAATGCCCTTCATACGCTTGCCCGCTGAGACCTTTGGCGGGAATCCCTGTGGTCTCCGCCCGCGCCGACGACTGGCACAACTGAAAGAGGTTCCAGCGCACCGCTTGCTGCACCCGCGGCTCCGCATTCACCACGATATCCGACCGCTCCCAGAAATGGTCCAGCGCAGCCTTTTGTTGTTGTTCCAGCATGGAGTAGCCGGTACGTATCGCCCGGTCTAGGGTGCGGCTGCACCGGTCTACCAACTCCGTTGAGGGCACCGCCCGTGAGGTGTGGTAGGAGAAAAACTTGGTAATTCGTGTGGGTTGACCCGCCTGACCGTCGACCACGAAAACTACCTTCCCTAAATCGTCCGACCAACTTCGCTGCGTGTACCAGTGGTTCTCGGTATCCACCAGGTGGTCGATTCCAACACCCAGACTCATCCGCGAGTTGGTGGTGCGGTAGCCGGTGGCGATCCGCATGTTGTCCTCGCTATGACTGTGAGCGTTGAGAACGCGCTTGGCAAATGCCCGCGCCCGACGAGGGTCGGAATCACCGGCGGCGGGTGGTTCATCGTCGGCGCGGCTGTCCTGCCGGTTTAGGACCTGGGACGAGATAACGATCGGTGCATCGGTGTCGGTGGTTACCTCGTAGCTGATGGCGCCCAGGTGTCGATGCTCGAGGGAAATGAGCCGACGCGACCGAATCTGAACTTGTTTTCCCGCTGGGGTGGACCAGTTCATCTCGCGGATCAGAATGCCGGTGCGGAAGTCCAGAATGCGGGTGTATTCCGTTACCCGAGCCGTCGGCAGGTACAGCGGCTCATCATCCACGTACAGTTTAACGATTGTCGCATCCGGGACGTTTACGATCGTTTGCCCCGTTTTGGCAAAGCCGTACGCTTCCTCGGCGTGAACGATTTGCCACGTTTCATGAAAACCGTTACAGAACGTGCCCGGTTCGATAAAGGGACGCCCCTCTTCAAAGGTGCCTCTGATCCCCAAAAATCCATTCGAAAGCGAAAAGACCGTTTCGGCGTTTCCCATCCAATCGAGGTCGAAGCCTTGCTCTACAATTGCCCACTCTTCGGAGGGGTACAGGTGCTCTGGAAAGAGTTGAAACTCGCGCGGAATCATGCGTCGAGTGTTGTAGAAATCGGTGATCAGTGCAAGGTCTCACGGAATAACGGTCAGCGACCGACAAAACACTTGTCGTTCGGGCCTGAGCCGGGCAATAGTAGAGACATGCAGCAGCGAGAGAGAATAGCGATAACCGGACTTGGTATTTGTTCATCAGCGGGGCAAACCGTCGATCAATTCTGGGACTCCCTTACCGCCGGTCGGTCGATGGCGGGCACGATCGAATTGTTTGACCCTGAACGCCATCAATGTCGTATTGCGGCGGAAATTCATGACTTTGATCCCAAACCGGTGGTGGGACGCAAGCGGACGCGCCGGATGGCCCGGTTCTCCCAGATGGCCTCGGTGGCGGCCATCCACGCCGTGACATCCTCCGGGATCGACCTGGAGCGGATCGATCGCACGCGGGTGGGGTGTGTGATCGGAACTGCCGCGGGTGATTACTACCATCTCGAGCAACAGCATCAAACGCTCCTGGAGAACGGTCCGGGTAACGGCTTTCCCCTCGCGGTGCCCTTGATCATCCCCAATATGTCTTCCGCAAATATTGCGATTGATCTGGGAGTGTCGGGACCGAACTTTGGGGTGACCAGCGCCTGCTCATCCGGGGCGCACGCGTTGGCGATGGCGGTAATGATTCTACGAAGCGGGAGTGCGGACGTGGTGATCGCGGGTGGGGCGGAGGCGGCGATCAGTCCGCTCACCGTGAACGCCTACGGGTGTATGGGTGTCCTTACCGGCCGTAACGATGATCCCGCTCACGCGTCCCGTCCGTTTGATGCGGATCGCGATGGGTTTCTCATTGGGGAGGGCTCCGGCGTGCTGGTCTTTGAGCGGGAAGAGGACGCTCGTCGCCGAGGCGCCGATATCTTGGCGTATATCGATGGTGCCGGGATGACCGCGGACGGTCACAGTATCGCGATTCCCGAGCCCGACGGTTCCAACGCGGCCCGGGCGATGCAGATGGCGCTACAGGACGCCGGCGTGAATGCGGACAATGTGGACTATATCAACGCCCACGGTACCTCCACCGTGGCCAATGACCGCACGGAGACGATGGCGATCAAGCGTGCGCTCGGTGAGCGGGCACGGAGCGTGGCGGTGAGCTCCACCAAATCGATGATCGGCCACACCCTGGGGGCTGCCGGGGCGGTAGAGGCGGTGGCTACCGTATTGACGCTCAAGCACCAGATCATTCCGCCTACGATCAACTACGAAACGCCGGATCCGGAGTGCGATCTGGACTATGTTCCAAACACGGCGCGCTCTGCCTCAGTACGGTGGGCGTTGTCCAATTCCTTTGGATTTGGCGGACAGAACTGCTCGCTCCTATTTGCTGCCGCCCCCTGAACGGCGTCCCTCCCGCCGGGATTCCAAAAAAAACCGCCGACCTCCCCGAAAGGAGATCGGCGGCAGACAGCCGAGGGGCATACGAGCTGCCTCTTTTCCATTACATAGCGGGGTCCTCAGCGGCGGGATCGTCCGCCGGCGCCATCTCTTCCTCATCGGGCGGATCGGGCGGTTCGATCGTGCTTTCCACATCGCTCAGCATGGCGTCAACTTCCCCCAGCTGATCGGCGAGCGATTCGAGCTCAGCGGGGTCGACGTCATCTTCCTCCGCCAGCGACGACAGGTCTGACTGTACGTCGGAGATCTCGTCTCGAGAGGTGGATATCATGTCGGTAGCAACCTCCGCTTCGTCGTATGAGATTGGGCCACCACAGCCGCTAAGGATGAGTACCAGAGCGGATGCCATGGTTATCAATACGAGGGTGCGCTTCTTTGTGCTATTCATCATTTCCTCCTGTGATTGAAAGAATACGGGACGCGTATCAAGGGTGTTTGGAGGATATATGAAGAGATCGTTAAGAACGAACCGTATCGGCTACGGCCACTCCACAAACTCAAAGAATGCGCTGAACCCGAGCAAATCAAACACTTCCCGTACACTCTCTCCAACATTCGCAAGCTGTAGGGCGATAGAGCGGTTCTGCAAATCCACGAGGAGGCCGGCAATTACCCCAATTCCGGTGGACGATGCGTACCGCAGGCCGCGCAAATTCAAAACTACCGTGGGAGGGGTATGCGTCGAGTTGATGATACGATTGAGATGTGCGCTGACGGAAGAGGAGTTCTCAGTTGTCAATTGGCCGGTAAGATGGAGGATTCCGGTGGAGGCATCCTCCGAAATCTCTGCGGAGATCTGGAGCTTTTCCGTGTGGAAAGGGAAGAGTGCCGTCCACGAATCCTCTCCGGTCATCGGGGATTCTCCCGAAACACGTGAACCGGACTATCTTCGGCGAGGGGGAACAGGGAGGTGTCAATGCGGTTCAGTATGCTGGCGATCATCTCCCGGGTGATCGTGGTGCCGGCGGTAATATAGGTCATTCCGTTATCAAGTTTCAGATCATGCGCCAACACCATCCCGGGCACCAGCTTTGCGGCGGGAACCTCCCGCACCGAGCCCCGGTCATCCCACGAGAGGAGGTCGAACAGACGTGCCACCAGGGTGGGATCATAGATCGCACCGGACTGAGCACTCATCTCTTTGCGGATTGATTCGTGACTGTTCTCACTAATCTCCTTCGCCATCACATAATCGAACGCGATGCGGACGGTTCGAGATACGAACGGGATGTCGGTACCGGTGAGTCCGTCCGGCGTGCCGGTGCCGTCCCAATGCTCTCGGAGGTGCCGAATGCCATGGGCAAGCTCCGGGAGGTTGAGCGTGCTGCGTAGGAGATGCTCTCCGGTCTCCAAGAACTGCAGGCTGATCTCTCCGTCTCGGTCAAGCGCGTCCTCTAGGGAAACTCCTAGGCTCAGCGCTCCCAGTGGAAAGAAATACGATGCCATCTCACAGAGTCGGACCTGGGACAGGCCAACCTCTCGATTTTCCGCCAGTTTGCGGGCCAATTGCGACACACGCCGAGACATCGTGCGTCCGCCGGTTTCCCGGTTTATCATCGCGATCACGCTGTCAAGAAAGGCAAAGGTGTTATTGAGAGACTCCTCGGTGGACGCGTGTTTCGCTTCAAGTTGTGCGAGGGCATCGTGAAGCTCCGCGGTGCGCCGGTCTACCAATTCCGTCAGTTCCGATACCAGCTCCTCTCGTTCTCGATTAACCCGGGAGTGTTCCAGGGCATTCCTGATAATGACCAGGAGCTCGTTGTCGTCCCACGGCTTGAACAGGTATCGATACACCTCACCCCGGTTGACCGCCCGGCGCATCGACTCCGTGTCGGAGTATCCGGTAAGAATGATCCGTAATGTCTCGGGATAGTGATCCTTCACCCACTGGACAAACTTGTGCCCTTCCACTTGCGGCATCTTCTCATCGGAAATCAGTACATCAATGCGATGCTTTTTCAAGATGGTGGTGGCCTCAACAGCTCCCGCTGCTGTAAACACCTCGGTATCTGCGAGCTCTCCAAAGAGCCGCTTCAGGGCGTTGAGAATATTCGGTTCATCATCCACCAGCAGTAGGCGGTGAAGCGATTCGTTAGCCATCGTGCATACCTCCCCGGGGAAGCTGCAGTGTGAACGTAGCTCCCTGACCTTCTTCAGATTGTAACCGTAACGTCCCGCCGTGGCGATTTACAATAATATCGTAGGCGATACTGAGCCCTAACCCCGTGCCCTCACCGGGCGTTTTCGTGGTGAAGAACGGCTCGAAGACTTTGCTCTGGTTGGCGGCGGTGATGCCCGGGCCGGTATCGGAGACGCTGCAGCATACCGTATCTCCATCTAACCACGTGCGGATCGTAATCGTGCCCCAGCCGGTGCCGCCGGACTTGATCGCCTGGGAGGCATTGACGATGAGCGTGAGGAGGACTTGGTTTATCTCGTTGGCGTTACAAGTGAGAGGGGGCACGTCGCCGCGCTCAACGTGCACATTGGCCACGTACTTGTACTCGTTGCGCGCAATCGTGAGGGTGCTTTCTACGCCACGATTGATATCGTAGTCGTCCATGATTTCGTTATGCCCCGCCCGCGAAAAATCCTTGAGGTTACTCACGATTGCCACAATCCGTTGGATCCCGTCCTCCGTTTCGCGGAACAAATCGCCGATGTCCGCGAGCGTCCCCTCGATGTGCTGCTCCCGCCACAGCGTCTCCAGAGGTTCCGGCCGGGGGGCTGGAACGTCTCGGTAGGCGGTGAAGAAGGTTGCATGCCGCTCTACGTAGCGTTTGAGTGTGGAGAGGTTGCTTCGCACGAACGCCAAGGGATTATTGATTTCATGGGCAACTCCGGCGGAGAGCTCCCCAATCGAGGCAAGTTTTTCTCGCTTCACGAGTTCATTCTGCGCTTGGCGTAGTTCTTCGTTGGCTTTGCTCAACTCCATGGATCGGCGGATCGACTCCTGCTCGGACCGAATCCGCTCGGTGATGTCATGGATTACCCCTTGGAACAACTGCTCGGAATGAGCGCGGCCACCGTCGGTGTGGTGTCGGTCGGAGTCGGAGCTGTTGGGGGCGCTATCACGCACTACGGTGGCGCTTTCCGATCCAAACAGAAGTTCGCCGGTTCTCGTTCGCAAGACGATTTCATAATTCTTGACGAATCCGTTTTGGGCCATCTCCTCCAGAAAGAGTTGGCGACTCGATCGCTGCGCATAGAACTCCACCACCGAGCGTCCGATCAGGTGATCGGGCGAGTCGTATCCCAGCATTCGCGCACCGGCATCGTTGATTTCGACCAGCGTACCCTCCGCCGTGCTTACAAATACCAGATCTGCGGAATCACGAAACAATGAACGGTAGCGGAGTTCCGACCGGTTGAGGTCATGGTGCGCCTGGCGCAGTCGCTCCTCGGCAACATGCTGTGACGTGGTGTCGGCCAGCACGATAATGACCGAGGCATCTCGATTCGATTCCGCTGGAATCGGAACAATGACCCCCTCGCCCCACACCGGCGTACCGTCTCGCGCACGAAGCGAAAGTGAGAGATTTCGGGATGCTTCGGATGTGACGTCGTCGGCAGCGGGTATCAATGAATCGAGATCCGGGCTCGGCTCGCGAAGGAGTGTGTGAATGTCGGTATCCTGCAGCTCGGCCACGGGATACCCGGTCCACCGGTGGAAAAATGGGTTGCCTTCAACAACGCGTCCCCAGCGATTGAGCGTGATGATGCTCATTGGAGAGTAGTCGGAGAAGGTGCGGAGTTGACGTTGCTGCGCCAGCGCATCCGCTTCCGCTCGGTCTCGCAGGAACTTCTGGGTGAGCGAGTACATCGCATAGCTGAGGTCGGTGGCGAGTTCCGTAAAGATCTGCCGGACGTCGGTGTCCTGAAATTGCTGCTGGTCCACCGCCGCCGTAAACACTCCATAACTGGTGCCGGCGTAGTGCAGGCGGAGTGAGAGGACCCCGCTGGACCCATAGAGCGAATGGAGTGGACACTGGGGGCATTCAGTTATGGGGTGCGGGCACGTGTATAACTGTGCCTGCGGGTCGTCGGGCGGTGCGGCGCACCGCGGCTCGTGATCTCCCAGGATGCGGAGGAGTTCCGTTCCGGAACTCACGAGCCCGGCGGCCCCGGCGTGTCGCACATTATCCGGTTCCGCCGGGTCTAGGAGAATCCACGCCGCGTTATACGCGCCGTTGGACACCAACACGTCACATACATCCTGCGCCATCTCAGCGGCAGTCGTGGACCGAATTAGGACCGTGTGGACCTGCCGTATCGAGAGGAGGAGCCGATTGAGCTGCTCCAGACGGGCCCGATCTGCCTCGCTGTGGGATATGTCGCGTGCTGCCGCCAGCTCGCCCACATAGGTTCCGTGTCGAATAACCGGTGATGATCGTATTCCCACGGTGATTCGATCGCCGGATCCCGTAGTGAGCGTGCTCACCATGTCGAATGAACGATGTGGTTCCGTACCGCGGGAGGAGGTGAGGAGCCGCGATCGAATGAGGTAGTCCTGCTCGAAGACATCACTCACTGATGCGCCCACAATCGACTCAACCGGACGACCCAGCGTTTCCGCCCCATATCTGTTGATGTACTCTACTACCCCGTGTTGATCGTGGATGAGCACGATCTCTTGTATCGTTTCCACCAGCGAGTGATATCGGTACTCCTGGTCCAGTTGCTTTTGGTGCGTCTCGTGGAGGCGGAACGCCATGCGCACCGACTCTTCGATAACGAAATTGCTGGACGTTTTGAGGATGACGCCATAGTGCGTAAGGCGTGAGATCTCTTCCATCGTCTCCCGGTCATCGGAAGCGGTAAGAAATACAAGCGGGGTATTGACCGTGTTTGCGATCTGATGGGCGAGGGGGATGCCGTCCCGGGTGTTCTCAATCGTCACATCAACGATGATGAGGTCGAAGCGAGGGCGCCGGCCGTGGTCGTCCTCCTCCGTGAGGGTGGGAACGGATTGCGGAGAATAGGAGCTTTCCAGCTGCATATTCATGCGCGACAGAACGGACCGCATAAAAAGATGAGTCGTCTCGGCGTCATCGATGAGAAGCACGCGTTTCACTGCGAGATTCCGATTTTCAAGACGGTTACGTCATCCTGCTGAGCAGTCATCTCCAGCTCATTGTGGCAAGCATCAATAAACGCGTCCAATCCGGTAGCAGCACGAGGATGTTCTCGGATAAGGCGCGTGATTTGATCGCTGGAAAGTTTATTGTTCTTACGCGGATACTCGGTTACCCCATCCGTAAGCAGGGTCAATACGTCGCCGGCGTGCAGTGGAGCGTGCTGATCCCCAAACTCCACCGCGTCCGCGATGCCTATCGCCGGTCCGCGCTCGTCCAATACGAGACACTCGCCGTGTCGCAGGATATAGAGCGGCTCGTGCCCGGCGCAGGCAGTCGTAATCGTGCGCGCCGAGAGGTCTATCAAGGTTGCCGAGAAGGTAAGGATGAGATCGGGAATCGCCTGGAACTCTCGCAGGAACTGTTCGTTGAGCCATGACAAGAATGCTCCAGGAGAAAATCCCTCTTGCAAGGCGGGCCGAATATACCCGCGATAGATCATCGACTTGAGAATCGCCGTGACAAAAGCCGCCTGAATTCCATGGCCGGCTACGTCACCGATCAAGGCGATGACCGAGGATGGCCCGAAGGGAATGATGTCGTAGTAATCTCCTCCACAGGAAAGCCACGGCAGGGGGCGATATCGAACGCCGAACGAGAGCTCTGAGTTGTTCGGGAGATCCGACTCCAGTAGCTTTTGCTGGAGCTCTCCCGCCCATCGAAGTTCCGTCTCCAACTGTTGGCTGCGGCACTCTCGGTCTCGGATCGCCTGGGCGTGGTCCAGCGCCTGAGTAATCGTCTGACGGATACGGTCATTATCCCACGGCTTTACCTCATACGAAAAGATGCCGACCTCGATAGCGCGCTGAATCTCTTCAAAGTCGGCGTAGCCCGTGAGGACGATACACGTCGTCAGGGGAGCAAGACGGTGCACGTCCTGAATCAGGGTTACTCCGCTTCGTTTCGGCATGCGCAGATCGGTGACGAGCACCATGATCTGCTCTCCCCACGTCTCGATGAGCTGGAGCGCTTCATCGGTGCCGGCGGCAGTGAGGATGCTCACATCCTGCGCCTCCGCAATATCCGCCAAGAGTCGCTGGAGCGACGAGCGTATTGAAGGTTCATCATCCACGATGAGAATATGACGTGGGGCATTTTCGGTGCAGAAGGTATCCACAGTATCAAGCATATCGTACCACGGTGCATATCCGCAAACTTCGGACAGCGACGTGCGGCGGTTTCGTGTTACCCTAGTGCTATGAAACACGGCAAACTTATCGAACAACTTATTGAGCAGGAAGAGCTGCTGAAATTCTCGACTTTTGACCATGATCGGGCGATCGAAGTCGGCATGGCGATCTACCGCACCGCGAAGGAACAACAGCTTTCGGTAACGATCGACGTATCGGCCTTTGACCAGACAATTTTTCACGTAGCGATGCCGGGCACTGCCCCCGACAACGATCGGTGGATCGAGCGAAAGCGGGCCGTGGTCCATCGCTTGCAGAAGAGCTCGTACCGAGTCGGTCGGGAGCTCGATTCGGAGGGGCTGTCGATTGAAGAGCGGTATTTCGTAAGCGGTATGGAGTTTAGCCCTCACGGCGGGTGTTTCCCCGTGCGGTTGAAGGGAAGCACCGGGGTCATTGGAACCATCACCGTTTCCGGACTGACGCAGGACCAGGATCACCAACTTGTGGTGTCCGTCTTGGAACAACTTCTGCATGAGTAGGGCAGGGGCGCGATCACAACAGTGTTGTCGTGCGCTGGTGCTGGGAAACGGTTTGACAACAGCCGGTTCCAGTCCTATCATGACGGGGTGGTATCGATTTCAGAAACGATTGAGGAGACGAATTCATGAGCATACGTAGACTCCGTGGCGCCATGATCGGGGGCGGACTGGGGTCCCTTATCGGCTCAGTACACCGTACCGCGCTTGCAATGGACGGCTCTGCCGACGTGGTTGCGGGGGTGTTTTCTCGTGACCCACACCGTAACCGTGAATCCGGGGCTGCGATGGGGGTCGAACCGGACCGGTGCTACGATTCCGTCTCCGCTCTCATTGCGGCGGAGCCGGACCTGGACTGGGTCTCGGTAATGACGCCGAACAACGTGCATTTTGAGCAGCTTTCTGCTCTCGTTCGTGCGGGGGTGCACGTAGTCGCTGACAAGCCCCTTACCGCAAACCGCGCCGAGGCGCAGGAGCTGGCTCAACTGGTGCGTGAGTCTCCCTACGTGTTTGTCGTTACCCACGCCTATACGGGATATCCCATGGTGCGCCAGGCGCGAGATCTGGTGGCCGGCGGAGAGCTGGGGCGGGTGTACAAAGTGGTGGTTGAGTACTTTCAGGGATGGCTGAGCGATTTTCACGACGTGTCCGATCGGACGCAGATGCCGTGGCGCACACAGCGGGAGATCAGCGGAATCGCCTGTACCACCGCCGATATTGGTACCCACGCGGAGAACCTGGCCCGGTTTGTCATCGGGAAATCGATTCAACGACTCTCGGCGCGGACACATACCTTTTTGCCCGCCAACCAGCTGGATGATGACATGACCGTTTTTGCCGAGTATGAAGACGACATCCAAGGAATCCTCTTGGCGTCCCAGGTATCTACCGGAGAGCGGAACGCCCTAACGATTCGGGTATACGGCGAAGACGCCGGTTTGGAGTGGCGCCAGGAGCACCCCAACCAACTCACCATTAAACGTCGCGATATGTCGCACGTGGTGTACGATTCCGGTGCGGCGATTCGATCGGAAAACCCCGCCTACCACTTTCGTCTGCCGCCGGGCCATCCGGAGGGACTCATAGAAGCGTTCGCCAACCTGTATCGTGACGCCTTTGATCATATTCGTTCCGGTGCCTCCGGGCCGGATGTGGCGGGGGTGCCCGGTATCGAAGATGGTCTGGCGGGAATGGTCTTCACCGATCTCGTAGTACGAAGTAGTGCCGAGGGCGGTGCTTGGATGGAGTGGCCGTGATGGTGCGGTCGGACCGAGAAACACAGAGGAGCGCGATATGGCATTGAATTTCAAGCAGGATCTCACGGCGGTGTTTGGGCACCCCGTGGCTGAGAATCCGACTCAGGTGATGGCGGAGGCCGCGTACGTGCACCACAACCTCAATTGGCGATATCTGACGGTGGAGGTGCTGCCGGAGGATCTACCGGCGGCGGTAGCGGGCGCCCGGGCGATGGGATTCGGCGGTTTCAACCTCACGATTCCCCACAAGGTGGCTGTGATTCCTCATTTGGATGGACTGGGAGAGTCTGCGGAAGTCATCGGCGCCGTAAACTGTGTCGTGCGCCGCGGAGATACATTGATCGGAGAGAACACCGACGGCCGCGGATTTCTCGAGTCCCTGCGAGAGATCATTAATCCCTCCGGAGTGCGGGTGACGGTGATCGGCGCCGGCGGCGCCGCGCGGGCGATTGTGGTGGAACTGGCGCTGGCGGGAGCGGCTTCGGTAACGATTATCAATCGCTCCGACCAGCGGGCTGCGGAGTTGGTGGAGTATCTCCACGGACGACTGGAGAGTGAGATCACCAGGGCTCCCTGGAGCGATGCGATACCCGTACCGCCTGAGACCGACGTTCTCATCAATGCAACCTCGATCGGCCTCTATCCCGATGTTTCCGGGTGTCCGCCGATTGATTTTGATACGCTTTCATCGTCGACGGTGGTGGCCGATGTGATTCCCAATCCGCCCCATACGCCCTTCCTGCGCCGTGCTGAAGAACGGGGCTGTCGCACGATCGACGGTCTGGGAATGCTGATCAATCAGGGACGAATCGGCATCAAATACTGGACCGGCGTCGATCCCGAACCTACCGTCATGCGCGATGCGCTGGAGCGGGTGTTTACGGAGTAAGGAATATGGTACGCTGCTAATATGAAAACGTTGTCATGTTCGTTCTCAGGGATGTTCCATGCCGTCCATTCGTGATGTAGCCAAGCTGGCCGGGGTGTCGATCTCCACCGTCTCCCGGGTCGTGAGCGGAAGCGCTAACGTTGAGCGGAGTACACGCGACCGTGTACTCCAGGTAATTGAGGACACCGGCTACCGGCCTAATCTCAACGCCCGAAGCCTTCGCTCGCGGAGTGGACAGCTGGTGGGGCTGGCACTTCCGAAAATCGTACATGACACGTTCTCAACGATCATCCACCATGCCGAAAAAGAAGCCAACCGCATGGGGTATGGCCTCATCATTGGAAATACCAACGATGATCCGGAGCGGGAGCGTGCGTTTATTCAGGACCTCCTGGCGCGACACGTGGACGCGATCATTTTCTCCCGCGTATCGGATGCCAGCCACCTGCCGGATCGTGTTCGGGAGCGCGGGCTGCCGATCGTCGTTATCGATCGCGGGATCGAGCATGATACGATTCCATCGATCGAGACCGACAACTATGGTGCGGGGAAGATGGTGGCGAATATGTTCCTGCAGGGAGGCCATCGGCGGGTGGCCACCGTTTCCGGTCCGCAGAACGTAAAACTGGTCCGAGATAGAGATCGTGGTTTTCTCGAGACGCTGCAGGCGGGCGGGGTAACGGTTGCTCCGGAGTATCACCTGGAGAGCAATTTCGAATATGACGGAGGCGTAATCGCGGGGAAACAGCTCCTGGAGCTGGACAGACTTCCCACGGCGATTTGGGCGCAGTCGGACATGATCGCCGTGGGATTGCTGAAGGTGTTTCAGGCTGCCGGAATTCGCGTCCCTGATGATGTGTCGCTGGTGGGTATGGACAACGTTCCGGTGTCCAAGATGGTGACGCCGGCGCTTACCTCGGTGGATCAGTCGTTTGAAGAGTTTTGCCGCCGGGCGTTTTACATCATTCACGAGCAACTGGAAGATCCGACGTATCAGCCACCGGAAACACTGGTGCAGATACCGTCGAGTAT
>JBMCMH010000049.1:0-17682 GCA_048614515.1 Alkalispirochaeta sp.
TCAACACGGGATTGCGAGCGGTCACGAAGATGAAGATGAACGCCAGGATGATGTTTCCGCCGAACCACAACGCGGCTCGCTTGAGTGCCGGTGACAGGTGCGTCCCGCCGGCCCCCGGAGCAGGTGCGGGGGCGGCCGACGAGGGCCGAGCCGCCGTTGCGCCAGCTGCAGCAGCCGCCTCCTCGCTGAGCAGGCGCCGGCGCTCGTCATCTAAATGGTGCACCGGTGAACGCTCCGGATTCTGCTCAATTCTGCGGGCGTAGCTCGTCACAAAGACCAGCACCACCAGATAGGTAACCACAAAAAAGGGGATGCGCAGCCACGCCCCCGAGAACAAGGGAAGCTCCGCGATCCGCTGGGCCACGCCGATCGTAAAGGGATTGCTGATCGCCGCGGAAAACCCAAAGGCCAGCGGCAAGAGACTCATACCGAGACCGGTCAACGAGTCCCACCCGAGTTTGAGCGAGAGCGGTACGATAAACACGATCAACGGCACCATCGCCTCGTAGATTCCCAGTACGGAGGCCACCGCCATGAAAAAGAAGATGATGATCGCCATGAGCAGATAGCGCCGTTCATAGAACCCGGCCACAAGCCGGTTCAGGACCGCCGCCAGGATCCCGGCCTGCTCGAGGATCGTAAACGACCCGCCCACGAAGATCAGAAATACGATAATCGTCACCGCAACGATCGCCCCCGGGGCAAACAGCACCTCCACCGGCGCGGTGAACCAGCGCCACACCGCGGGCGCCCGCTGGTCCGGCGTCGGCTGGTACGAGCCGGGAACGACGATCTCCCGGCCGTTTACCACTTCCCGCTCAAAGGAGCCGGCGGGAACGGTTCGGGTCAGGATCCCCGACACCACCATGAGCCCCATCAGAATACAGAACGCCAGGACAAATGCCGCCTTGCCGATGCGCAGACTTGATGCCGGATCACTCATTGTCGTGCGGACCCCCTGAAAGCTGTGTGATGAGATCCAAGTAGAACTCGATCATGGACAGATAGTCTCCCACTCCGATCCGTTCGTCTACGCCATGAATCGTGTCCATCAGCGCAGGATTCATGCGGACCGGCAGAAAGCGATAGATCGCCTGCGCCACATGCCGGTAATGCTTACTGTCGGTCGTGGCGGTGACGAGGTACGGCGCGGGTACGGCGTCCGGAAAGTGCTTTGATACGACACCCCTCAGTTGCCGGTAGACCTCGGTATCGGTCGGGGCCGCATCCACCGGATCCCCACTCCCGGCAGGGTTGAGCACATCCACGGTGACCTCCGGATCCGAGATCACCTGTACAAATCGTCGGCGCACCGACTCCACCGTCTCTCCGGGAAGAATCCGCACGTTCACCGTCGCCTCTGCCCGGGCGGGAAGCACGTTGGGCGCCGACGAGCCGGAGAGCATCGTCGGCGCCTGGGTGGTGCGTACCAGGGCATCGGTTTTGGGATCGCCGGTGAGGATACGCGTAAGAATCGGGGCAAAGAGCCGCGGATGATTGAGTATCGGGCGGTACGTGCGGGGCGCAGCTTCGGCAATCGCCACGAGGAACTCGCGAACTGAGGGGATAAGGCGCGGGGGAAACGGAGTTCCTTCGATTCGGCGGAGGGCGCGGGCCAGGCGCCCCACGGTCGTGCGCCGCCGCGGCATCGAGGCGTGGCCGTCCGGTCCCCGTACGGTCATTTGGAAATCCACATACCCTTTTTCCGCTGTACCGATGAGCGCGATCGGCCGGTCCACGAGACCCACGGTGTTCTCCACCACCGCCGTGCCCTCGTCTACCAGGCACCGGGCCCGCACACCTCGGGCGGCGAGCTCCGCGGCGATGCGGCCGGCTCCCCGTTGCCCGGTTACTTCCTCATCACCGCCAAAGGCAAACAGAACGGTGCGCTCCGGCGTAAATCCCGCTTCAATGAGCCCGTCGGCAGCCTCCAGGATCGCCATGAGACTGCTCTTGTCGTCGAGGGCACCCCGTCCCCAAATCGTATCGTCGGAAACCTCTCCGCCAAACGGCGGATGAGACCAGCCATCCTTGGCGTCGGCAGGTACTACGTCGTAGTGGGCGGTGAGAATAATCGGGGCCGCCGATGGATCACGTCCCGTCCAGGTGTAGAGGAGCCCCGGGTCCCCAAGTTCCTCCCGCCGGAAGGTTCGGTGAACGAGCGGAAAGGCTCGTTCAAGAAACTCCTCGAACCGCGAAAAGACCTCCCGATCCGGAATATCGGCGGGATCGGCAGCGTTCACCGTTGGAAATGTAATCGCCTCACAGAGTCGGCGAAGGGGGGCATGCGAGTGTGGTTCCACCATCTTGTTATACCGGTTCCCGCGCGAACGCGCTACAACCCGCCGCACCCGGCGCGACACCGTATCGGCAACAGACCCGCTCATCGCCGCCACGGCGCGAGCACACAGCGTCACAGATCACATTCGCTACACCCCGCCGCAGATGATTCCAGTTCCAACGTCACGTGCTGAATGCCGCGGTCGTGCAAGGTACGCCGAACTGCGTGTTTCAAGTCCTCGAGTTCATTGAGCGACCGATCTCCATCGGATACCACGTGGGCGCTCAGCAGCGTATACGCACCGTCCAGCGTCCACAAATGCACATCGTGAACGTCCAGAATTCCCGGGACATCGGTCATGAGGTTCGAAACCTCATCCACAGACAGCTCGCCGGGAACATATTGCAACATCACCCGCAGCGCCGTGAGGAGTATTGGTATCGCCCGGAACACGATGTATACGTTAATGCCGACCGACAGCAGGGGATCGAGCCAGAGAAATCCCCACACCCGAATCGCTATTGCCCCCAGCAGCACCGCGATCCATCCAAACACATCTTCCATAAGGTGGAGAAACGCCGCCCGGGCACTCATAGATCCTGAACGTGAAAGGCGGAGGGCCGCCAGGGTGTTCATCACGACGCCGATTACCGCAAGAATGATCATGCCACCGGTGTCTACCCCCTCCGGTTCTAGGAGCCGCGGTATTGCGTGAATCAAGACGGTAATCGCCCCAACCACCAGCACCAGTCCCGTAACCAGGGCCCCCAGCGTGGAAAATCGCCGATAGCCGAAGGTGAGCTGAGGTGTACGTTGCTTTCCTGCGATGCGCTCCATTACCAGGGCGATTGCCAACGTCACCGAGTCGCCCAGGTCGTGCACGGCATCCGCGATAATCGCCATGCTGTTGGTGAGAAGGCCGCCCACCAATTCGATTACGGTGAAGAGTACGTTTATGCCCAACGCAACCCGCAGGTCGCCGACTACCGCGTGGTTGTGGGCGTGGGGGTGCTCGTGGCTATGGTCATGGTCGCCGTCGTGACTGTGACTGTGAGTGTGATTGCTGTGGTCCATAGGTATGGTTCACAGTATTTGCTTCGGGGGGCGGAAAGGTCAAGCTGGTGAGGATCGCTTCCAGATCGGTGCGGAGCTGGCCGCGCCGATCGGCGGGGAGTGTCAGTTTGTCCAGGGCGCGCATCGCCCCATCCATGAGCTCCTCGATCCGAGCGCCGACATACTGCTCGAGGTCACGTACGTCGAGGGCCGCCACAATTTGCCGGTCGGAAACGATCGCCGGGGTCTGCGTCCGTGTGCGCACGGTCCTCTCATCCCCAGCTCGAGCGCGCTCATGCATATAGGTCACCGCAAGATTGAGCTCCCATGGGGGAATTGCGTCCGTCGTAGTGGCGGCGGTGGTGATATCTACCACGTCGTCCCGCATCTGAAACGCGCGGCCCAGGGGCAGGGCCAGAGCTTGCAGGAGTTCAATCTCGCGTGGATCAGCCCCGGCCGCCAGCGCCCCAATCTGCAGCGGCGCGGCGATCGTATACAGGCCGGTCTTGACGTCGTAGAGATGGTACAGATGGGCCTGCGTCGGCCGATCACCGTGGGTGCGGCGAAATGTGACGTCCGCCGCCTGCCCCACCACCGTTTGCGCCGCGATACGGCGAACCTGCACGAGAATTTCTCGCGGGAGACGGTACCGCTCTACCGTTTCCGCGATGAGACCATACCCCGCGGCATAGAGAAGATCCCCGGCCAAGAGCGCGGTCTCCGAAGAGAACTCCTCCGCTCCACAGGGCGTGTCAATCCGGTCGTCGTGGAGTAACGCAAAGACGTGGAGCATCTCCGTAGCCACCGCCAGGTCCGTCACGGCCGATAGCTCGTGCGCCTCCGCGGCGTCCCCGGCCTCCGCGGCGTCCCCGGCGCCGTCACCATACGCTCGAGCCGCCGCATACACCAGCTGGGGTCGGACGTACCGTGCGGGCCGGTCCAAATAGTCGGTAATGGTGCTCACGAGGCCCGGGGCGTACCGATCGGCGTCGCTGTCTTGCAGCGCCTGTCGTACCCGCGCATTTAGGCGTGAGGGAAATGACGAGAAGAATGCGGCGGTTCGATCGGTGGGAGGGTCGGTCACCCGAGCACGCCTCCCACCACGATTCCAGCGGTGTAGAGCACCCCGGAGATCAAATGGAGCTGGGCACTGCGCATCGGCAGGTCCATGAGCTTAGCCCCGCCGGGAGCACGCGCCACTCGGCGCGCGAGTCTTACGGCAACGGGCAATGACAGAAGGGCTCCAATACCCCATACCGGCACGGCGCCCCCGGCGACAAGCACCGGAACGGTGCCATAGGAGAGCGATAGGAGTACCACGAAGAACACTTTACTCCCACGAAATCCTATCCGGCGCGCCACGGTATCAACCCCGGCCTCAGTATCGACATCAATGTCACGCATGTTGTTTCCGTGAAGAATGAGCGTCACCATAAACGCCGGCGGCAGTGCCGCCAGAAACGGAACCCATCCATACCACCCGGCGATCGCCCACGTACCGATCCATACCATCACGGGACCCATGAGCAGGAACACGGTGAGATCACCCAACGCTCGGTATTTCAAACTGATGCGATGATTTGTGTAGAAGTAGGCGCCGGCAGCCCCCGCCATTCCGGTTATCCAGAAGACCGGGCCGCGAACCAGGGCGATCACACTTCCCAAGAGGATCGCCGCCGCAAAGTACACATGTCCTGAGACAAGCATGTACCGCGGTGTGACGATTCCGCGGGGGATCACGTGCGTCGGGTCATCATCGTCGGGCCCATCCACGCCGTGGAGATAGTCATAATAGTCATTGAGCACATTGGTCCCGGCGTGAAACAGAAGGGCCGCCGCTGCGTAGACCGGAACGGTCCACCACAGGATACCGTACGACGACCCCGCCGCCAGTACCACCGCCAGTACTACCGGCACTGCCGAGGCAGGGAACGAGTACACCCGAAGTGATGCGAGCCAACGGTGCACCGGCGTCACGGCACTGCCTCCCCCACATCCGGCGCATCCCGGACTTCCGGGTCATCGAGCGGTTCCGGTCGCCGCCGAAGATTGAGCGCAGTGGCATAAAACTCCCAACTCCGCCCGCCCCCAAAGTGGCGAAACCCACTCATGAAATAGTGCATACGCAGCCCCGGCTTGCCGCCTACCCGAATTCCACCGAATATCCGGCCACTACTGACGGTGCCGAGGGGGATTACCCACCCCAGGTCCACCGGCCGAAACCGCTTCAGGGCCCGCCCGGACACGTGAGCGACGGCGTTTCTGCCGGCCCTCCGCCCCGAGTAGTACGAGAAATTGACTGCCCGCCGAAGGTGGGTGTCACCGCGTACCAATGCCGCCGCATCACCGGCGGCAAAGAGAGATGGATACTCGGGAATCTGCAGGAACTCGTTGGTGATGAGGCGTCCGTCCCGAGTGCGGCGGAGATCCTGGGGAAGCTCGATTGGGGAGGCGCGCATGCCGGCGCTCCAGCAGATAATGGGATCAACGATCTCGGTGCCGTTGGTGAGCCGCACGGTGTGGTCCGAGGCGTCGGCTATCGCGGTACCGACCCGTACATCGATGCCCCGCGCCGTGAGATGCGCCACCATCTTGTCGCGGATTTTGGGAGTGAGCATCGGCAGAATTTCCGGCGCGGCGTCCACCACCGTAACCGCAGGAGCCGGCCGCTGCCGTGTGCCACCGCGAATCGCGGCGGCTGTCTCCAATCCGGTGTATCCCGCCCCCACGATCAGCACGTGCGGCCGCGCGCCCTGCGCCAGGTCATCCGATATTCGCTTTCGGAGAGCGGACGCCGACCGCAGATCGTGAACCGTGTGAATTGGAAATCCGGACAGCACCCCCGGTGGAGGCACCGGCACGGATCCGGCGGCGATCACCGCCACATCGTAGTGAAACGTCCGCCGGGTCGTCGTTACCTCGCGAGCCTCGGGGTCAATTCCACGAACCTCGTCGGTCACAAGATCCACGGAGTCTTGAAAGATCTCCTGGAGCGGGCGAGCCAACGCCGCGCGCCGGATACGTCCCGACATGAGATCCGGCAGTGCTGGGAGCATCGTAGCCAGTCCGGTCCGGTCTATAAGATGGATAGTGGCGGCACCATCGGCGCGGCGAATCGCTTCCACCGCTTGGGTTCCCGCAAATCCTCCGCCGATAACGACGATCGAGTGTCTGTTCATACGTAGGCGAAAGTACGTACCCTGGCCCGCTTCCGGCAACCTGCCCAGACCGCACCGGGCACCGTCGGCATGCTATTGGCGTCCCTCGGACAGAATCCTGATCTCCACGCGTCGATTTGCCGCCCGACCGGCGTCGGTGCCGTTGTCACCTACCGGCTCAGTTCCACCCCGACCTTCGTACCGCAATGCACCGGGGGGAATACCACGGGCGATAAGCCCATCGGCGATTCGCCGGGCCCGTTCCTCCGACAGTACCTGCTGACTCTCGGCACTGCCCACATCCGCCGTATGCCCGGTAATCAGAAACACCCCGTCCGATACCGAAGAGAGCACCTCGGCCACCGCGTCGAGGCGGTCCACTTCTCCCGGCAGCAGTTCCGCTTGATCTGCCACGAATCGCAGGTTACGGATCGACAACCGCACGCGCTGGTGCTCGTCGCGATCTACGTCCACATCCTCGGTATCGATTTCAGCGATGCGGTCCAGTAGTCCCGCCTCGGGGCGCGTACTCTGATACCAGGTGAGGACAAACCCGCTCCGTTCCTGGGGCGGTTCTCCGGCAACCGTAAGCTCCTGCTGGATCTCGGTCCGGTGGAGCAGCGGCACACCGCCCGCGCGGGGCAGCAAAATCGTGCCCTGGTGGTTTCCCCGGATATGATCCTCACTCCGGGGCAGTAACATCTCTTCGATCAGGTCCGCCGCGGCGTGCTCCTCCAGTTCCACCTCGTTCAGGGGCCAGCGCACCGCGTACCCATAATCGATTCGGTCCACTGCGTCCCCCTGGTACGCTTCACTGCCGAGGAATCGGTAGGTGACCACGGTGGGAACTTCCGCCACCGCCCCGTCGGGAAACTGAACCCTCACCATCGCCGGCGCTTCCCAGCGGTCGCCGGGACCGCGCTCCGATTCGTTCGCGGACCGCGGTATGGTGGGCAGCCCCTGCGTGGCCGCACTGAGCTCCTGCCGGCTTCGGCGATCAGCCACGATCCGCTCTCCATCGAAGCGCATCTCCACCGGTCGCCGCTCATCCACACGGGTTGCAATGGTGCGCATGTCCCGCAGCGTATTTTCCGACTCCAGGTACTCGCCGCGGTACGTACCGCCGTCTCCTCTGGTGAGCCACAGCCGGGACTCCCGCTGCACGTGCCCCTCATAGCGACCGTCGGTACGCAGGGTAAAGTTGTGTCGCTGGACCACCTCCAACTGCTCCCCGATCACCAACGGCGCCGGGCCGTCCTGGCCCGCGATGGCTGTCACGCTGAGGACGAGGAACACCCCCATGAGGAGCGCCACCACCATGGACCGCCCGTGGCCGGGCGCGCCTTCGGTCCGGGAGTTCATCATTCCTCAAACGTTCCGTCGGCGGCGGTATCTCGCACACTCCCAACCTTGACTTCCGCCCGGTTGTACACGGTGGAATACGGCTCGATACTGGAGGTGATCCATGCGTTTCCCCCGATAATGCTGTCGTGGCCGATTACCGTTTCTCCCCCGAGAATGGTGGCGTTGGCGTAGATGATCACGCGATCCTCGATGGTGGGATGCCGTTTGATACTCTGCATATCCTTGGCGACGCTCAGCGCACCCAGGGTGACGCCCTGGTAGAGCTTCACGTTGTGCCCAATCTCCGTGGTCTCCCCGATGACGATTCCCGTGGCGTGGTCGATAAAAAACGAACGGCCGATGTGGGCTCCCGGATGGATATCCACGCCGGTCCGGCGGTGAGCGTACTCGGTAATGATCCGGGGAAATACGGGAACCCCGAGCCGGTAGAAGCAGTGCCCGATCCGATAGGCGGCGATCGCATAGAACCCGGGATAGGCGGCGATCACCTCGTCAACCGATTCCGCCGCGGGATCACCTTCATGGATCGCCGCCGCGTCCTCCCGGAGCATCTCAAAGACCTCCGGCAGATCGTCAATAAAGGTGGAAGCCACCTCATGAGCTCGCTGCTTCATCCGAGGCTCCAGAGGAAGGAGCAGTCGTGACAGGTGGCGCTCGGCGGCCACCACCGCAGCGGTTACCTCCTCCACGGACCCGTACCGTTCCGACTCGGCGAAATGGGGGAACAGGAGCGACAGCAATTCATCGAGAAAGCGCTCCGTCCCCGGCCGCGACGGGAGTTCTCGCCCGTCCCGTTGCTGCACCTTATTGAGGAGGGATGCAAATTCATGGAGATCTCGCATGCGATCAGGGTACTACCTGTGCGGGATATCGGCTACGGGCTTCCGACGACTCGGGCCGCACGGCCCGCCGGGTGCCGCTGAGGCAGCTACCCTACGAGCTGCGGGAGACGAGCTCTCGCGCCCACCACGGCCCGGCAACCTGCAACAGCGGCTCATCCAACCGGGACTCGCCAGCGGCCGTGGGAGGAACCGTCGCCGCGGAGCGATAGCGCGCCAGAAAATCATCCCGCTGTACCGGCCGCGCCCCGAGTCGCCGCTTATAGGGAATATCCATCCCCAGATCCCAGAATGCGGCGCCTTGTCCCTCTAACAATCGTCCCAACGCCACCATTTGAACCCATCCCGATCCATTGCGGGTGTGGTAACCGGAAAGACTGGTGTACACCCGGCCCACCGTATAGCCAATCTCGCCGGCCACCGGTGGGGCGTCCTCGGAGGCATCAGGATCGTGGACGGTCACCGCGTGGAGCGTGACGCCCGCGATCGAGCGCTCATGAAGCGCACAAAATGCTCGCGCCAGCGCCGGCGATATCCAAGACTCCTCGTGGGAGCGGTCAAGGTGTGCAAGAACGGTGGAGAACTGCCGATCCACGTGGACGGTAAGCCCTTGGGCGTAGCGTGGCACGTTTCGCGGCACGTGCAGGTCGCCAAAATCAAGCACCATTCGCTGCCGATGACACTTGACGAGGAGTATATCTGGGCGTTCCCCGCCGAGGCCCATGGGCATGAACCCCCGGCGACACACTTCAGCCACGGTCTCCGGCGTAATCGGCCGCAGCGCGGCAAACTCCTGGTTCTCGCCGAGAAGGTCAGGAATGTGGGCCAGAAACTCCGGCCCCGGCAGCAGCGGGATCATCCAACCGGCCGTCTCAGATCGATATCCACGGCGCCAAAGAAAACAGCACCAACCCCACCACAAAGAAGAGTAGTACGGTGCGCAACTCCGGTGCCACTTCGCTCAATCGATGCGCCACCCGCCGACCCGGGCTCGACATCACCACCACCGCCACCACGGCCCCCAGTGCTGCGGTTACCACGGCGTCCCCCACCGCCGACAGCGTGAATAGCGCCGGCACCATCCCCCGCTCTCCGGCGTCCACCGTCAGGCGCTGCAGGACCGCCGTCATCTGCCGGCCTGCGATTCCCCCCGCCAGGGTAAGCCCGGCGAGCACGGTTATTGCAGACGCTTCGCTCCGGGGGAGGCGCGTCGCAGGCCGGGGGGCTGCGCCCGCTGCTCCTCCCGCGGGGAGCACGATCGACGAGAGCTTGATGAACGATGCCGCCGTTCCCACACTGGTGATCCGCAAAAGTAGGTACGCCGGAGAACCGTAGAGCGCCGTGGAAATGAGCTGCTTACTGACGAATCCGTTAAACGGCGGAATGCCCGATATCGCGAGCGCTCCGACGATTACCCCCACCGCTAAGAGCGGAGCGCGGCGTCCCACTTCCCGCATGCGGTACACGTTGCGGGTACCGGCCCGTTCGATCGCGATTCCCACCACGATAAAGAGGAGGCTCTTGAACAGGGCATGGCTGATGGCGTGAGAGTACGCCGCCACCCCAGAAAGTTCGCCTGTGGCGCCCCACGCTGCTAAGATGTACCCCATTTGCGAGATCGAATGAAACGCCAGCAACCGTTTTGCATCGTGTTGCGCCAGCGCCCAACCCACCGCCACCAGCGCGGTAATCGCACCGATCCACAGAAACAGCGGCATTAGATAGACGGCCTGAAACGCCGCCACAATGCGCACCATCGCAAGAAACGAAACCTTAATCAGGACGCCGGAGAGCAATGCCGAAATGGGGTGCGGTGCCCAGGCGTGCGCTTCCGGGAGCCAGGTATGAAACGGAATAAACGCGGTCCGCACACCGATTCCCACACAGAGCGCCGCCACCGCCAGCGGCACCGCCCGCGCCACTCCGGGCTCCGGCATCGCCAGAAGATTAAATCCGGGGATAACCGCCCGGGCGGCGGCCGGCTCCTGAGGTATGAGCGAGGAGAGCGTGAGCATCGAGAGCGATCCCAGATCTCGATACAGCACGAATATTCCAAACAGAAAAAACAGGATCCCCACGGTACTGAGGAAGAGGTACTTAAGGCTGGCAAGCAGCCCTTGAGGGGTTCGCTCCCAGGCGATCAATACGTAGGCGCCAATCGCCACGATCTCAAAGCTCACAAACATCGTAAAGAGATCGGTGGTGACCACCACACTCTGCATGCCGGCGATTGTCATCATGAGGAAGAAGAAATACGCCGCGTCAAACCGCTTATGTGGCAGAGACGCAACGGATACGATGACACCCACTACAACTACCAACGTGGAGGAAACCCACGCCAACCCATCCAGCAGCAGGAGAATCGCCGGTTCCGCCTCATACCCTCCCAACGCATACGGCACGACGCGCTCGCCACGGAACATCGTTCCCGCGCTGACGGCCGTTACCACCAGGGAGAGCCCCAATACCACGGTGGCCGTTTCGCGAAATCCGCGCTTCCCGGGCATCGCTTTCCCCACCAATGCAACCCCCGCCGCTACCATGGGTAAGAGGATGAGCAATACCGGAGCGTGCATCCGTATGACCTCCGGGAACGCAGCCACCGAAGTCACGTCTCGTCATCTCCATGCCATACCCGGCGCTCGATCTCGGTCATGTCCAGCGTGCCGAACCGCTGGTATAACTGGTAGACGAGCACCAGCGCCAACGCCACCACGCACACGCCCACGACGATCGCCGTGAGCATGAGGGCATGGGGAATCGGGTCCACCGGAATTCCCGCCTCCGTGAGAATGGGAGCGGTGTCGCCACTTAAGGAAGCGTAGTACACAAAGAGTATCGTGATCGCGGCGTTGGCAAAGGTCAGCGCAATCACCTTCCGCACCATGTTTCGTTCAGCGATGATTCCCCACAGACCTATCAAAAACAGAATCGCGATCAAATACCACGCCATGTCATTCCTCACGAAAAATGGTCAGAGAGATCAGACTCACCCCGGCGGCCACCTTGAGGCCGATGAGGATATTAAGCAAAAACACAAACCGGACGCCCGACCCGCCCAGAAACCCCGCCAAAAACGCACCGGAGAGCGCGATACCGGCGGTGCCGACGAGGAGCAATGCGATAAACGCGGTGGTCTCGACACCTGCGAGCCGATGCGCGGGAAAGAGCTCTTCCGCCCGGCGGGGTCCTCGGGCCATTGCAAGCAAAATGATCCCTGAGGCGATCACTACGCCTCCTTGAAACCCGCCTCCCGGAGAGGAATCGCCGAACGACACCAGATACACGCCGAACAGAAACATGTACGGCGAGAGTTTGCGCGCTACCACATCGAGGATATCAGTTTTTCTCATCGTTTCACCAACAGCATTACGCCACTCACCGCCATGAGGAGCACGATCGTCTCGCCCAACGTGTCATAGGCGCGGTAGCCGAGATAGATTGCGGTTACCAGATTCACAGCACCGGTGTCTTCTACGCCGCGCTCCACCACCACCCGGCCGGCTTCACTCTGCTCTGGATGCGACCCTCCCACCGCCAGCACGAGAAAAAGCGCCACCAGCAGCAGCGCCACCACCTCAGCGACGCGACCCACGGGGCACCTTCCTTTGAGTCTTAGAGACGATCCAGACGAACACCACCGTTCCGATACCCGTGCCCACCGCCGCCTCGGTGAGGGCCACGTCCGGGGCGGACAGCAGCAAATACACCAGGCAACTCACCAGACTAAACACACTTGAGACGATAACGGCGGTGAGGAGATCCCGGGAGCGCAGGGCGATTACCGCGAGTCCGATCATGATGACCAGAAGTAGTTCAATCATCGTCGTCCTCCCGGAACGCGCGCCGTTCGGCGTAACTCCGCCGCCACGGCACGATATCTCGATGCCACGCGTACCGGGCAATAATATGCGCCGCGATTGGGCTGGTGACGAAGAAGAAGAGTGCAATCACCGCGATCTTACCGGCCATAGGGTCCCATCCCACCACAAACATACCGGCCACGATCGCCGAGAACACCGAGGTGGTACTGGCGGTGGAGGATGCCTGGAGCCGGGTATAGACATCCGGGAGAATGAGAACACCCAGATTACCGATAATCCCGAAGACGACTCCCAGAAGGAGAAAGATGATTGCTCCCCAGTTCATGTGCGGCTCCCCCCAAAATAGCGGGCCATCGCCAATATCCCGATGAACCCGAAGATGTCGTAGACCAGGGCTACATCGAGATAGCTGCTGCGTCCCTCCCGTACGGCAACCAGCACCAGTACGGCAAGCACCTGAGCGGAAACCATGTTGAGTCCCGTCATGCGGTCGGCGCTGCTCGGGCCGATTACCACTCGCACCATACTCACCACGGCGGAACCAACGAAAAACCAGATCGCGTATGTCAGTATCTGCTCCATCGTAAATCCCACCATTACGCCCTTACACCCAGATGCGCTTCAGCAAAACCTCATACGGCCCGGCCACTAATTCCGACGCGTAGCGGGAGTGCGTCGTCTTGGCATCAAGCCAGTGCACAATGAGGTGATCATCGTCCAGAAGCAGGGTGATCGTCCCAGGAGTCAACGTGATCGAATTGGTCAGCGCGAGTCGGGCCACGTCACTGCGCAGCCGGGTGCGAAAATGTACCACCCCGGGATTGATCCGTCCCCGCACCACCTGCCACAACACCTTAAAACTGGCCACATACATCTGAAAGATAAGCACCGCCAGATAGACTATCAGGAATCGGGCGCGCGGCAGGTGGGACCGACGTTCCGCTTCGTCGTGTTCCACGAAAATTGGATAGGTCAGCAACGCCACGAGCAGACTTTGAATCGATCCAAGCAGCATCGTCCGCGGATCCAGCGACCACGTAAATAGAAGCCACCCAAACCAGAGGTACACCGCGGTAACGATAAGTCGTGCTACGTTCCAGCGCGTTAGGGGCTCCATGGATGCCCCCCGACTACCGAGACTCTCGCTGCGAAAAGATCTCGAGCACCTCTTCCGGGGAGGCCGCCGCCAGAAGACCGGCCTTGGTATCGGCATCATGCAGATAACGAGACAGCTTACTCAGAAGACGAAGGTGCTCGTTGTGAGCTCCGGGAAGGCCCACCATGAGAAAGAAGAGCTGCACCGGTTGCTTGTCCACAGCATCAAACTTGGCGCCGGGAATCTTGCGGCCAAATGCCAACGACGTGCCGGTCACTTCCGATGACAGACAATGCGGAATGGCAATTCCGCTGCCGATCCCCGTAGTGGCCAGCTCTTCCCGAGCCAGAACTTCCGCGGTGACCGTTTCCACATCCTTCACTACCCCGGTGGTTCCCAACAATGTCACCAACTCCCGAATGATCTCAGGCTTTTTCCGTCCCTGAATCGACAAAGAAATGGCCCCGGGATCGAGAATCGTTGCTATTCCGTCACTCACCTGTTCCCCCTTGATCGTCCTGTTCCGGCTCTTGTCCCACCAGACCGACCGCGTAGTCCACCGGCACCGAAAACAGAATTCCCGTGCCCGGGGACGACAGCCCTCCGCACACTTCATCCAGAATCGATTTCAGGCGCGGGAGCGCGTCCTCGTCTTGAATAACCGACAGAATCGTCTTGTTGTACGGTTTGTTCCCCTTCATGAAGCCCTTGAAGTCCGCGAAGAGTGGAACCTCATACGTCAGAAAGCGCCCCATTCCCTCTGAATCGAGAATCGTAGCCCCGGTGATGCCGGCTTCCACGTACGCCTCCAGCACCTGTTCCAGGAGTTCTTCTCGATTCAGCACAAAAACTACAACTTTCATAACCCGCCGACTCCTCGCGGCCCATGTATACCATATTTACCGATCTATGTACTATCTTTGCCGGGATATGTCGTCGTCAGCCATCGTTTTGCTGTGCGCAGTTGCAGGCTATAGCATCCTCAGCATCAGCCAGGCCGGCCAGAAAATCGGCCTCCACACCATTTCCGATCACCCTCGCAAGGGATGGGCAATCTGGATTCTCTCCACCACCGGTACTGCGCTGTCCTTTTTTCTGGTTCTGGCGGCGATCGGTATGGGATCGGTGGCGTTGGTGGGAGCGATGACAGGGATAGGAATGGCGTCGCTTACGGTGTTTAGCCGCTACGTTCTGGGCGAACACATTGGTCGGCGCGAGATCGTGGCGGTGGCAGCGGTGGCGATCGGAGCGGGACTGGTGGGAGTGGTGCCGCTTGACACCTCCGGTTCCGCTCGCCACGAGATGCTCTATTGGTTTGTGGGCGCCGCCGTCGCAGTATACGGCGGCGCCGCGGTCAGCGTCGGTCGGCGCCACCACCGCGGCATCATCCTCGGAGGTCTGGCGGGAAGCATGGCAGCCTTCTCACAACTCTTTCAGAAACTAGGAGCGTTTTCGTTTACCGTAGACCAGGGCGTATGGGCTCTCGTGGTGAGCGTTGCCACCAACCAAGCGATTTTAATCTCGGTGGTGATTACGGTCGTATCGATGCTGGTCGCCCAGGTGGCCTATACCCGGGCACAGGCGATACGCGTCATTCCTGCCTACACCGCCCACGCCAGCGCCGTACCGGTGATCGGCGGGATGATCATCTTTGATGAGCGCTTGCAAATACTGCATTGGTCCGGGGTGGCGATCCTGTTTGTGGGAACGATGGTGCTGGTGATGGGACGAAGTCGGCCCACCACGGGCAGCGCCTCGGTGTCGTAACGCACACCGGCACGACCCGCTGTCCGATCGTGCTGATCGATAGGCAGAGTCGGTGAGCTGCGATATCCTGAGCTGTATGCGTTACATGCCGCGTTCCCGAAATGTATCAACCGTTTTTGTCGCCCTCATCTCGCTGACCGCCGTGGTCGGCATTTCTTGCGCAGAACAACCCCACAATTCGCAGCCGGTGGTGTACCCCGACCTGGTGGTACATCCGGACGCCGCGGCGGCCGGCTGGTACGCGGGCGACCATGCGACGTCGACCGCGGTGTATCGCCGGCTCGTGGACGAGAATCCCGGCGATCAAGAGTACCTCCTCAGTCTCGTCGTGCTCCTCCGGGAGCAGGGAGACATTGAGGAGGCGCTGCGGTACTCCGCTGATCTGCGTGGGGATTCGGCGGTGGAGCACGAAGTGAATCTCGCGCTGGCCGGCGTCGCGCCGGAACCCCCAGATGAAGAAGACGCAGGGGAGCCGGGCGCCGATCCGACGAAGGATGGAGACGCACCGGTGTCGCGACACCACTTCTGGCGCGCGGTCAGGTACGTTGCCGGAGAAAATTACTCCCGAGCACGCCACCATTTTTCCCAGGCGATCGAGACCGCCGAGGACGAACACTATCCCTACGCCCACTACGCGCTGGGACGGTTGGCGGCGGCCCGCGGCGAGTTCGAAACGGCCCGCCAGGCGTATCGCACCGCCCTGCGGCAGGATGGGAACCTGACGGAAGTGTTCGTTCCCCTTGCCCGCGCCCACTGGGAGCTCGGCGATTACCGCGCGGCGTGGGATCAGCTGGAGCGGGCCCGGATCGCCCTCCCCTGGAACGATGCGATTTCCGAGCTGCTTTCCGAATGGGAGGACCGGCGCCCGTCTCTCACCGCCGATAGTGACGCTCGCGATGCCGCTCGCCGCGCCGCGGCAACACCACCCAAGGTGGCCGCCGCCCCTGATGAGTACGAGGATGCCGAAGTGATTCGCGTCGGCCTGGTGGAAAACCTGGAGACGGTATACCTCAAGACGGGGGGACCGTTCCTGCTGACCGCGGATGAGGATGTGGTGCACGAAAGCCCCGACGATGCCGGGACGGTAGTTCTCGAAGTCAACTCCCACGGGGATGAGATGACGGTGGCGGTGGAGGATGGGGAGACGCTCTACCGCGGCAACGATACGCTCCGGGTGGGATACAAGGACCGCACCTACACCACCACAATCTTCGATATGACCTACGGTCATGGCCAGTTCTCCTCGGGCCGTGAGGATCGCAGTTACCGCGGGGAGATAGAGATCGTCCCCCGGGGAGAGGTCTTCACCGTGGTTAACCGCCTCTCGGTGGAGGAGTATCTCTACAGTGTGGTGCCCTCGGAGATGCCCGCCTGGTGGCCCGGCGCGGCCCTCGAGGCGCAGACGATCGCGGCACGGTCGTATACGCTCTATCCCCGCAATCGGTACGATGACCGTGGGTTTGATCTGCTCAGCTCGGTTACGTCCGCATACTATCCGGGTGTCACCAATGAGCATGATCGGACCACGGAGGCGGTGGAAGCCACGCGGGGACTGGTGCTTCAAGACGGGAGCCGCCCGCTGGACGCCGTCTACAGCGCCAACCACGCCGGGTACGCCGAAGCCGCCGGCAGTGTCTGGGGCTGGCCCAACTCGTTGGTTGCCACCTCGGACCCGCTCCTGCCGGAACTGGAACCCCACCGCAGCCCCGCCACGGTATACCAGTGGCTCGTGTCCCGCCCCGACAGCTACTCCGGCCGTCCCCCCTTCGCCGGGCGCAGTTCATACCGGTGGAAGCTCCTCGTTCCCCGGAACGCGATCGAGCAGCGTCTGGCCGACTCCGACCAATCAGTGGGAACGATTGAAGCGATTATCCCGGGACGCCGAGGAATTACCGGCCGGGTAGAATCGGTGACGATCCGCGGCAGCGAAGGTGAGACGGAGGTGCGGCGGGATGCGATCCGCTCCCGCCTGGGGGGACTGCGAAGCAATCTCTTTGTGGTGAGCCCCTACCGGGGGCCGAGCCTGGATGCTCCCACCGGTGACTCGGCGGAGCCCGGCGAGCTCCCCGCCGCCCCGGAGTACTTCTACTTCCAGGGTGCCGGCTGGGGCCATGGGGTGGGAATGGACCAAGCCGGCGCCGCCAACATGGCGGAAGCCGGTTTCGATGCGGAGACGATTCTCAATCACTACTACCCCCGGAACGAGGTGGTCCAGTGGTACTAAGCTACCGGGTGAGGCTGCGGTGGGTGTAGCGGTGCGGCCGGTCAACTTTATTGCCGTACTTCTTGCGCCGGTATT
>JBMCMH010000050.1:0-17641 GCA_048614515.1 Alkalispirochaeta sp.
CAGAGTGTGCGCGAAAAAGAGTTGATGCTCCAGGAGATCCACCACCGCGTAAAGAACAATCTGCAAATGGTGGAAAGTCTCATCGCCCTGCACACGCGGGGGCTCACGGACCGAAACGTCCTGGACCAGATCGAAACCATAGCGGGCCGAATCGGCACGATGAGCGCGTTGCACTCAACGATCTACCGGAAAGATGGGTTTGGCCGAGTGGAGATGGAGGATTACATCCGCTTCCTCGTAGGGCAGGCCCAGGCGGGACGATCGGGTTCCTCGTCGATTCGTGTCGAAATCTCCGTGGAGAACATCGAACTCGAGATATCCCACGCCCTGCCGTGTGGGCTCATTATACACGAAGCGCTCAGCAACGCGCATCGTTACGCCTTTCCCGACGGAAGCGGCGGAACGGTCCGTATAGCGCTCACGCGCACCGACGCCGACCAACTGGAATTGACGATACGTGACAACGGCGTCGGACTGCGAAATGATACCGGTCCATCCGCTGACGAGTCGGCAGGGGGTGTCGGCCTCACCCTCATCGAGATCCTCGCACAACAACTCAACGGCGGTGTGGAACGCACCTCCTCCGGAGGAGTGTCTCTGCGCGTGTGGTTTCTGCTCACTGAGTCTTGAATAGATAAGTTTTTATCGGTAAAGTTTTATCGTTATGAAGAACGAACCGTCGCCGACCAGAATCGAACTGTGCATGGGCAGTTCCTGTTTTGCCCGTGGCAACCGGGAAGCGCTTTCCCTGGTGATGCAATACCTTGAGAGCACGGATCAGCGCGACAGCGTAGACCTGCGAGGTCATCTCTGTGCCGACAGCTGTTCTCACGGACCGGTTCTGAAAGTCGCCGGAACACGGCACACGGACGTTACCCCCGAGGGAGTATTGGAGATCGTCAAACACTGGTGCCAACGATGAACGCCCGAAAACCGATTTTCACGGAGCCCGCCGAGTGTCAGGACTGCTACAAGTGCGTTCGATCCTGCCCGGTGAAGGCGATTCGCGTGCGGGAAGGGCACGCGTCGGTCGAGCCGGAAAGCTGTGTCTTTTGTGGCACCTGTGTTGGTGTCTGTCCGGCGCACGCCAAGAAGGTCCGGAAGGATCTACCCCGGGCGCGACAGCTTCTACTCCTCCGGGATCGGGTCTTTGTCTCCCTGGCTCCCTCCTTTGTGGCGGAGTTCTCCGAGTATACTCCGGGTCAGCTCAACGCGGCTCTTCGCGCGCTGGGATTCGCCGGAGTTTCGGAGACCGCCCTCGGCGCGGAGGCGGTCTCGACGCGTGTCCGCAGCTGGTTTCGCGATTCCGACTCCGATTCCGGCGTCCGGATCTCCACCGCATGTCCCGTAGTGGTGGATCTCGTGACGAAATACTATCCGCACCTCACCGCGCTTTTGAGCGACGAACCCTCACCGATGCTTGCCCACGCCGACCAATTGAGACGGCACTTCGGAAACGACATCGGTATTGTGTTCATTGGGCCATGCATCGCGAAGAAGTGCGAGTCCGACGCCAACGGCGACCTGCTGGAAGTAGCCATTACCTTCGATGATCTTCGCCTGTGGTTCAGCCATCGCGGGGTGGATCCGGGTGACTACCCGGTGGACACGGCGGCCGACTTCGCTCTGGGCGAAAGCGCAACGTGTCGCAGCTATCCCGTTGACGGGGGCATGATTGCGACCCTTGCTCTCGGGAGACAGGACGCGTTTGACAGGTGCGTGCATCTTTCGGGGTTGGGAATCATTCAACAGACTCTGGAAGAACTGGAGCCGGATCCATCGGAGCCGGGCATGTTTCTCGAGCTATTATCGTGCGAGGGAGGGTGCATCAACGGACCGGGAACCCGGTCGAAAGATTCCCTTCTGAAACGTCGGCGACGGGTGCTTTCCTTCATGCCCCCCGACCGTGTCGAGTGGGAGGCGGAAAGCGAATCTCTACCGCCGCGCTGGGTCCCGGAACCGTTCGTCGCGGAGCTACCCGAAGAGTGGCAGATACGGAAGGCCCTCCTATCGGTGGGCAAGCGAACCAAAGAGGAAGAGCTCAACTGCGGAGGATGCGGCTACGACAGTTGCTACAGCTTCGCGAGTGCCCTTGTCGTAGGACGGGCCGAACCGGCGATGTGTGTCGCCTACATGCGACGGCTCGCCCAAAAGAAGAATAGCGCCCTTCTCAAAACGATACCTTCAGCGGCGGTTACCGTGGACAGCAACCTGCGCATCGTCGAAAGCAATCGAAACTTTGCAACGCTCTGCGGTCCCGAGGCGGAGACAGCCTACGACGCATTGCCCGGACTTGAGGGAGCGTACCTGGAGCGTTTCCTCCCGATGGGAGATCTCTTTCGGGCGGTACTCCACAGTGGGGGAGAAATCCTCGACAAGCAAATTCGCCTGCCGGCGACGACGATCGTGAACGCATCACTCTTCTCCATCGAGGAACACCATCTCGTGGGGGCGATCCTGCAGGACATCACCGCTCCGGCGATGCAGAAGCAGCAGATCGTGGAGAAGTCCAAGGAAGTCATCGACAAAAACTTGAAGACGGTTCAACAGATAGCCTTTCTCCTGGGAGAGAACGCCTCGGAAACGGAACTGATTCTCAACTCGATCGTGCGATCGTTCTCGGGTGAGGGAGAGGCACGAAGTGAGTAGCCATCTCGCTCCAGCGAGCCAGGCGTACACCGGGCTCTCTCTTGGACCGGATCGGATCATCGAGGTCGGATACGCCCAGCGCCAGAAGCAGGGGGAGCTGGCCGCCGGGGATACCGTCCGTCTGCGACGGATTCCCGCCGAGGAGCGGGCGATCGTGGTCCTCTCTGATGGTCTGGGAAGCGGGGTAAAAGCCAGCGTGCTCTCCACGCTTACCGCCACAATGGCGCTTCAATACTCTAGTTCCGACATCGAGCCGTCCCGGGTGGCCGGGATCATCATGCGTACGTTGCCGGAATGCAGCGTGCGAAAAATCAGGTATGCCACATTTACCTCCGTCGACGTATCCGCATCGGGGCGGTGCGGGATCGTCACGTACGATAACCCCGGACCATACCTTGTGGGGCAGGACGGATGTCGCGAATTCTCTCTCGATGAGGTCGATCTCGGGACCGCCGCCGGCAACCGCTCTACCGCGTACGGCGGGACCGTCACGCTGCAGCTCGGAGAGTATCTGGTGCTGCTTTCCGACGGAGTCACTCAGTCGGGGATGGGAACCGTCGGGTTTCCCTTCGGCTGGGGCGGCGACGGGGTTCGCCGGCGACTTGAAGAACTGGTGAAGGAGGTGCCGGGCATCTCCGCCCGGGAGCTTTCCCGTCGAATCGTCGATCAGGCGCTCCAATTCGATGGAGGACGTCCCCGGGACGACATTTCCTGCGCCGTCGTCTATCTTCGCCACCCTCGCCGGGCGCTGGTTGCCACCGGACCACCGATGGACCCGGAACGCGATGTGGAAGTCGCCGCGTTGCTCCGCGATTTTCCGGGACGACGAATCATTGCCGGTGGGACGACGGCCAATCTGGTGGCGCGGGAGTTGGAACGAGAGATTCGCGTCGATCTGAGCGCCATCGATCCGGAGGTTCCGCCCACGAGTCACATGGAAGGGATCGACCTGGTCACCGAGGGCACGATCACCATGAGCTGCGTGGCGAAGTTTCTCGAGTCCGAGGAGAGCGCTGATCAGCTCCCCCGTGGTCGGGCCAAGCACAACGGCGCGACCCGCCTGCTCTCGGCCCTGCTTGAGAGTGATGAGATTCACCTCATTGTCGGAACCCGAATCAACGAGGCACACCAGAATCCCTCGGTTCCGGTAGAACTCGAAATACGACGAAACCTCATGAAACGTATCGCACGGGTCCTCGAAGAGCGGTACCTCAAACGTACACAGTTGCAGTTCATCTGAAGAGAGGAGATGGAATCGTGAAAGAAGTCAAGATTTGCACCGGGACGACCTGCTACGTTCTGGGGGCCGCCGAGCTCCTGGGCGAACTCGAATCGGTTCCGGACACGGGCCTGCTCAACGCCCGTATCACCGGCGCAACCTGTCTCGGCTACTGCAAGTCCCGGGAGTACGGCGAAGCCCCCTTCGTAGAAATCAACGGAGAGCCCGTGAGCGGCGCGACCCTCGAGAAGATTGAGGAGGCGCTGTAATGGCCAAGACCAACAACGCGGTACGAATTCGCCGGAAGCTCATGGTGGAGATCGCCCGGCTCTTTCGAAATGGGCGGCTCTGCGAGGATATCGACCGACTCCCACTGCAGATGGCTCCGCGGGAGGGTGACTCCGTCCGATGCTGCATCTACAAGGATCGAGCCGTCCTCAAGTATCGCGCCATGTCACTTCTTGGATTTGGACTGGAAGAAGAAACCGACGAGTTGACCACGCTCGGTCAATACGCGGCGGAAGCGCAGGCTCGGCGCCACGCCCCGAGTGCTGACCCGAGCGTGCTCGATATCGCCTGCGCTTCCTGCACCAAGGAGAGCCACCTGGTCACCGATGCCTGCCGCGGGTGTGTCGCTCGACCGTGCACCACGGCGTGCCCCAAAGGGGCGATCCAGGTAATTAACGGCCGAGCGGTTATCGATCAGGAACGGTGCGTGAACTGTGGTCTCTGCGTGAAGGAATGTGCCTTTCACGCGATCATCTATCGACCGGTCCCCTGCGAAGAAGCGTGTCCCGTGGATGCGATGGAAAAAGACAGCCGAGGACGGGTACGGATCGATCGGGACAAGTGCATCGCGTGCGGCCGATGCCTCACCGCGTGTCCCTTTTCGGCGGTCATGGATCGGTCGCAGATGGTGGATGTGCTCTCCAGCCTCGAGCGCGGGGAGAAAGTGGTAGCCGCGGTAGCGCCGGCGGGAATCGGGCAATTTTCAGCGCCCTTCGAACAACTCGTCTCCGCGTGTCGCGTCCTCGGATTCCACGAGGTGCATGAGGTGGCGGCAACGGCGGACCTCGTTGCTCGGCGGGAGAGTGCCGAGCTCGCGGAGCGATTGGACGCGGGAGCAGCCTTCATGACCAGTTCCTGCTGCCCCGCCTGGACCGAGAGCGTACGCCGTCATCTTCCGGGGTTGGGGCCCTACGTTTCCGAGACACCAACTCCCATGGCCCTTTCTGCTGAGCAGCTGAGACACCGGGATCCGTCGGCACGGATCGTATTCTTGGGGCCGTGTCTCGCCAAAAAGCGGGAGGCGGCAGCGGACCCGAACATTGACTACGTTCTCACCTTCGAGGAGCTGGGGGCGATGTTCGTGGCCGCCGACATTGACGTACAGGAGTGTACCCCCATCCAGGCGGATACCGTCGGTGGCGCCTGCGGGCGGGGCTTTCCCGTGAGCGGAGGCGTCGGTGCTGCCGTACAGGCCGCTCTGGGAAGCACCCGGGAGGTGAGTACGGCTGTGGTGGATGGGCTTACTCGGGAAACGGTGAAAGAACTGCGTCGGGTGGAAAAGTCCCCCGAAGATCCTGCGCGACGGCCGGAGGGGGCACAGTTTCTCGAAGTGATGGGGTGTGCCGGAGGGTGCGTCGGCGGTCCGCTCGCCTACGGAGCCCCCAAGAGCGCGGCCCGGGCGGTGAAGAAGCAGGCGGTGTCAGTGGGGTAGTCAGTTGCGCTCGGCGATAGGTCTTACTATCATTCGCGGCTCGCCACGGACCGATCTACACGGTATCGATCTCTTCTAAGGCGGAAGGCGGCTTATGTGGGCAGCGTAGCGTTATCCTCGTACCGCCTGCATCCGGGGAGTCGTACGTTAGCTCCCCCTGCAACTGCGCCGCACAGGACTGAACAATAAGGAAACCGAGGCTCTCAGGTGCTTCCAAAAGCGAGGGCTCGAACCCCGGGCCGTTGTCGGTGAAACTGATCTCACACACCGGACCGTCTATGATCCACCGAATTTCCAGTCGAGCCGAGTCAGCGTAGGGATAGACGTGGAAGCCCACGTTTCGAACAAACTCACGAACCAGGAGCCCAATGGGTATTGCCGCATCCAGGGTTAGCTCGAAGGCATCCCCCTCCTGCCTGACTTCAAAGGTAGGCATATGGTCGAGGGCAAGGTTTGCGGAATGTCTGATAAGTGTCGCGCCGTCGACACGATCGAGACTCTTGTAATCGTAGAGCTGGGCGTAAACCCCCGCGATTACCCGGATTCTGTTTTCTAATCCCTCGGCAATCCCTTGAACCTCGGTGCTCGGATGGCCACCAAGGCGTAGGCGAATCATACTGACAATGATCTGAACCGAGTTCTTGACTCGATGGTGAATCTCTCGGATCAGTGCTTCCCGCTCTTCCACCGCCCGGCGTAGCTGGTCTTCCGCCCGCTTCCGCCAATCAATATCGGTTGCAACAAACACCACGCCGCGATAAGAGCCGTCGTTATCGAGGAGAGGATTCACTCGAATCAAACTCCACGCCCGCCCGTCCTGTTTGACCGGAAGCTTCTTCTCAAACTGATAACTCACGCCTCGAGAGCAGTTTTCCTGCGCCTCTGCAAGGATCTCCTGCGCCTCCCGCTCCGTGGCGCCCAGAAGCAGACGAAGTCCCTCACGGTGATACTCTTCGGGTGTGTAGCCGGTAAATCGGAGCGTTCCGGGACTTATGTAGGTTAGGTTGTTGTAGGTATCTACGGTCCAAAGCAGGTCATTCGTGCTTTCTACGATGGTCCGGTAGCTTTGACCGCTGTGGTCGAGGTACTCGCTGACCGCGTGCTCCGCGGTAACGTCAGTAAGAAACAGAAAGAGTAGCTCCTCCGCTTTTCCCGGCGCCGGCAGTAGCTCGGCACGAAGAAACGCCCTGCCCCCGTCAACCGCGATCGTGCCGCGGCGCCGTTCTCCCTCTGCCAGGGGTGGCGTAAAGAGAGCCAGGAGCTGACTGCCTGCGGGCTCTCCGACGGCATCCCAAAGAGGTCGGCCCAGAAGATCCTCCTCCGCTACTGAAAGGTGATTGAGAGCGGGTCTGTTCGCCGAGGCGACAGTTGCCTCCGGCGTCAGTCGCATGACGCCCTGACTCATTTGCTGCAGGACAAGGGCGAACTGTTCCTCCGCTTCCAGGAGTTCCTTAGTTATCCGGCGCGGATGAATGTTTTGCGGGGATCTTACTCTAGGGCCCGTTCCAACGTTCTCTATAGCTTCCCGAAGGATTGCCAAGGTAGAGGCAGGCTCGCCCTTCGCCACATAGGTATCTACGTGGGCATTCTTGTAACTGCCCAGTTCCACGGCTGCGGCGGAGAGCAGAATGATTCGGAAATTCTCCTCTGGAAACCGGTGCTTTGCCAGGCGCGCGACTCGCTCTCCGTCGAGGTACGGCATAACCAGATCGGTAATGACAAAATCGAAGGAGTGTCGATCGAGGAGCGCGAGCGCGCGTATTCCGTCGGTGGCGCCGGTGACGGTGTGTCCCGCCTCTACCAACGCCTCTTTGTAGAGTTGAAGAGTTTCAACATCATCGTCAATGAAGAGAATTTTGGCCACTTGTGCCTTCCTTTAGGAATAATGCAATTTTATAAATATAATATTTTTTAGAACTTACCGCAATGAAATTGCTGGTGCGGGATCCGGCACGATCGCCGGATCTCCCGGGGACGGAGATCGCCATTGGAGACTACTCCGATCCGGAGAGCCTCGACCGGGCGTGCCGGGGAATCACCAACGTCTTTCTGGTATCCGGTCACGCTCCCGAAGGCGAGCGCGCACAGCTGCACCGGAACGTCATCGAAGCCGCCGAGTGAGGAGGCGCAACCCACATCGTCTATTTGTCCTTTCAGAGCGCGTCGCCCAACTCTAAGTTCCCCATGGGGCGCGACCACGATATTACGGAGGGATACCTTCGTGAGTCCGGTGTTCCGTTCACGGCGCTCCGGAAAGCCTGACGATGGAGGAGACGGCCCAACGCTTCGCGCGCCTCTCGGGTAGACCCCTGCGGTATGAGGACGAGACGGTCGAGGAGGGCCGCGAATGGCGTCGCGGCCTCGGTGTCGCCGAGTGGGAAGTGGACATGATGATCGGCTCCTATTTGGCGGTGGCGGCGGGAGAACTCGCGGACACGAGTGAGGGTGTGCGAGAGGTACTAGGCCGCGATCCCTACTCCCTGGACGCCTATTTCACCGAGAATCCGGAGTTGCTTGCACCCCTTCGCAAGGATTGAGCGCCGTGAGACGCACCTCGTGGCGCCGGATGTGGTCTGTGGCGACCGCTGCGCTCCAAGGCTACCCGTCATGATATCTCCCCATGCCTGTCGCAAATTTACAAGACACTGCCGCCTCGGTCACCTCATACTTCACGCATGAAAACTAAACTGAAGTACGTCATCCTGTTTGTCGAAGACGTTGCCGCTGCATCCCGCTTCTACGCCGCAGCGTTCGACCTGATGCCCGGATTTATCGCCGATGGCGGCGACTACGGGGAGATGCAATCCGGTGAGACCACCCTGTCGTTCTCCTCGCAACACCTCATGCGCCATTTGGGCAAGAACCCCGGTCGACCAGACGCGGCGGTGCCGGTGTTTGAAATCGCCTTTGAGGTCGATGACGTCTCCGGCGCTCTGTCGCGCGCTCTCCAGGCCGGGGCGACGCTGGTTCAGGACGTCAAGGAAGAATCGTGGGGTCAGACTACTTCCTACGTCGCCGACCCTGACGGCTACCTGGTAGAGATCTGCTCTCCCGTGGGCGCGTCATAACCGGGCCCCAAGAGCTGAGCGGTGAGGTCTTCCCGGTTCAGAAGTTCGGTAGGGCTCACGCCGAACCAGCGCCGCACGGAATGGGACAGATGTGCCTGGTCGGCGTACCCCGTCCCGTAGGCGGTCTCCAGCGGATCGCCTCCGGAGACGAGGACCCGCGCCGCCGCCCTCACGCGGGCCAGCTGAGACCAGAACACCGGAGCTCGCCCGGTATGCCGTACCAGGAGCCGCTCCAGCGTTCGCCGTGAGATACCCAGACCACGGGCGGCATCTTCCACGGCGCTATCCAAATCGGCCACCGCCGCCAGCGCCTCCGCCACGCGCTGATCGTAGCCGATGGAATCCATGACACCGTCCAGGCTGTGATCGGGGTCGTCCCCAGGACGTTCCATCAGCTCGGTGCGGACGCGCTGCGGTAGCTCCGTTCCCGGCGCGAACCGGAACCCGACGATCGTCGCGCCCTGCGGGATTCGCGCCGCCATGATGCCCTCCTGCAGGTGAGAGACCGTCCACTGCGGCCACATCCCCGGCACCACCCAGTAGAGCAGATCCTGGCAGCCATCGGGGATGATCATCCGCTCCGCGGTGCGAGGGGAGGTATAGGTCCAGCGTTGGAGTATGGGCGTCTTCATGACTCTAACCCTGATATAGGGGTAGAACCTCGTGAGAATCAAGGGAGGCGATGAAGGCGGGAGCCAAAGAGCTATGACCGCAGGATCTTTTCCATCGCTTTTCCCCTGGCCAGTTCATCCACCAGCTTGTCCAAGTAGCGGATCTCCCGCATCGTGGGCTCCTCGATTTCCTCAACCCGGACGCCACAGATCACTCCTTTGATCAGTTCCCTCGAAGGGTTTGGATGGGGAGCTTCGGCAAAGAACGTTTCGAAGTCGGTCTCCGCTTGCAGGCGCGATTCGAGCTCGTCCTGGCTGTAACCGGTCAGCCAGCGAATAATCTCGTCGACCTCCCATTTGGTACGGCCCTTCTTCTCCGCCTTCGCTACATAGTGCGGATAGACGTCCGCGACGCTTGTCGTGCAAATCCAATGTTTGGGCACGTCGTTACCTCCTGGGGGATCGCGTTCAAGTCTGGTCCGGTACTCTCCACCGACGCCACGTTGATCTGATGCTACCATTCCGGGCAAGCGCCGGGACATGACCCTCCGATACCAACTAACTCCGATCGCCCCAAGCGATCAACCTCCCTAACTCCTCCACCGCCGCCCGGGTGCGGTCGGTTACCGGAGAGCCGTAGCTGAGGCGGATGAAGTTGCGGAAGCGGTCCTGGCCGCCGAACGCCTGACCGGGAACGATGCTGATGCCACGGGCCAGCGCTTCTTCGAAGAGGGTGAGGGAGTCTACCGTATCCGGTAGTTCCACCCAGAAGTAATAGCCGCCGGCGGGATTGGTCATCGCGATGGAGTCCGGCCAGGTGTCCAGAATCATGTGTTTCAGAGCGCGCGCCTGGTGCCCCATCTGGGTTTGAAGGCGTTTCATGTGGTGAGCGTAGCGTGCGGTAGAAAGGAAGTCGGCCAGCGCTTCTTGGAGCAGCGGCGCCACCCCCAGGGTGGAGGCGGTCTTGAGCGCTCGTGTGTGCCGTTGGTGTGGTCCGTCCACCAACCACCCGATTCGCATGCCGGGACCGAGTGTCTTGGAGAAGGATGAACAGTAGATGACCGTGTCGCCCTGATCAAAGCTGCGCAGGGGCCGCTCCGTCTCGTGGTCAAAGGACGTCTCGCTGTAGATGTCGTCCTCAATCAGGGGCACACCGTGCTCTGCGGCGATCTGCACGGCGTGGCGGCGCGCCTCTTCCGGCATGACAAACCCCAGTGGATTCTGGTGGACGGCGGTCATGATGATCGCTCCGATCGTGTCCGTTGCGAGAATATCCTGCAGGCTATCCAGATCCATTCCATCCTCAGGGGAGGTTGGTACGGGTACGATCCGACGACGAAGTTCGGTGAGCAATTGAATCGTACCGAGAAATACCGGGCTCTCTACGGCCACGGCATCCCCGGGATCGGTGCTCGCCTGAATCGCCAGACTCAGCGCTTCAATGCATCCGTTGGTGATCAGGATCTCTTCCGGGCCGACCGACACCCCCCGGGCAACCATGTGACGGGCGATCTGTCGGCGCAGAGTCAAGCTTCCTGCCTCATCGCTGTACTCATGGAGCAGGGTGGGGCGATCACGGGTGACCCTGACCAAGGACCGACTCAATCCGGTCAGCGGCAGAAGACCCTCGTCGGGAATTCCGGCACCCAGCGGTACGAGCTTCCCGTCGTTGCTGGCGTTTACGATTCTCCCAAGGATGCTCACCGGTTGTACCGGTTCCTGAAGTGTATTGGTGCCACGAGCGTCGGCCGACGGTGTCCGCACCGGTCGCGATGGTGCCGCAAAGTAGCCCGAGCGTTCCTGAGCGTAGGCAACACCCATCCGTTCCAGTTCCCGATACGCCTGCATCGCAACCGATATCGAACAGTCATACCGGTCGCTCATCGTGCGCAACGACGGGAGCTTGCCGCCGCGAGGGATCACACCGGAATCGATTGCGTGCGAGATATGGTCAACGATTTCCGTGTATTTGAAACGCCTCTGTCTGTGGAGCTCCTGCATGGTCGGATCTTCAACTGTTATGGTCGAATAGTCAACTATCTGTATCTGTTATGGTTTAGTAGAGTCATCTAACCTGCAGCTGCCCAGAACGGAGGTGTGTATGGATACGATTCTGGTTCCGGTGCTGCTGTTTGCGATCTCGATGAGTATTACTCCCGGCCCCAACAACATGCTCCTCACCGCTTCCGGCGCCACCTACGGCTATCGCCGCACCGTGCCGCTCATATGCGGGATCGTCGCCGGCATCGTGAGCCTGCTTACCCTGAGCGCCCTCGGATTGGGAACGCTGTTCGAATCTGTGCCGTTGCTCCGGACGATTCTCAAGATCGCCGGATCTGTGTATTTGGTGTATCTCGCCTTCCGCATCGCCTTCTCCGACGCGAAGACGAGCGGCGGCGCATCACGGGAAAGACCACTGTCTTTCCTCGAGGGCGCGGCATTTCAGTACCTCAATCCCAAGGCGTACGTCATGACAATTACCGCGATGTCGGTGTATCCCCTATCTGGTTCGGCGTACCTGCCCTCCGCGGCACTCATCGTGGCGGTGTTCATTGCCGTTACCCCGATTTCCATCTCCTTGTGGGCGGGGTTTGGAACCCTGCTGGGAACCCTGATGACCTCTCCGCGATCCGCCCGCGCGGTACGGCTCTCTTTAGGTGCGCTGACGCTGGGTTCGGTGGTGTTTGTTGCGGTGTGACCACTGATTTGCAGACTATACGGAGATCGTTTCGTATGATCTTTGGGTTGCTTTCAGGATGGTCAGAGCCGATACTATGGCAAGAGCCGCCGGCCATCAGACCGGCGGCGTGAGACTTGCGGGGCGGGCTCAGGAAACGGTGACGGTATTGGCGTACGTACCGATTCTGAGTTCCGCCGCTTTGCGGGGGCGCGCTCGCACCTCGAGCGCGTACGCACCCGCCGGCAGGTCCGGAACCTTGCAGTCGATGATACTGCTTCCGTGGCGGCTGTAGACCGCAGTCCGGAACGCCTCCTCCGCGTCGTTCACGAAGAAGAGACCTTCATCCTCCGCCTCGATATCAAAGCTGAGACGGGATCCCACCAGGTGCAGAAGCTGTCCCGGCGATGCCTGATCCACCGCGTCGATATCTTCCACGTTCATGAGGGTGCTGATCCGAGGCCGCTTGGGATCCATCTGCTCTTCCACGCTGATCGCCAAGCTTTGCTGCACATTTCGGTGCATGTCCCGATCAGGTCGGTACCGAATGACCATGCCGGTGCGGCTGATCTCCGGAACCACGGGGCTCCCATTGCGGTTCCCCCTCACGTGCGCCGCGAAGGTACCCATCGGGGTTTCCACGCTGTTTCCCTTGGCCAGGTAGAACACCAAAGCCATCTTGAGGCGCTCTACGGTAAGGCGCATATCCGCCTCCTCAAGAGCCGTGTCCATAGCCATAAACCGCAGGATCTCCTCAAACTCCACGGCTACCCGGTTTACCGCACGTGGACGCAACGGCAGACCGTTGCCCAACGTGTTTTCTACCAACGTGACTTGTAACGACATAGTCACCTCCTAAATAATTTCTCTCACGCCTACGCGGAAGCATCTTCGTACCGGGATAAAGCAAAAGATGCGCCACAAGATAGACATAATATCGGTATTGTTTTACCGATTGATTTAGTATCATTATGAATATAAAAGCGATAATTTTTATAATCGGAGAAATTAACATCTGAACAATGTGATAATAATATTTGATTCGTATGACAGCTCTTATCGCACGGTTCCCGCATGACGCGGGAACGATACCCGCGTCATGCGCAATTGGTACCCGCAAAGCGTCGGAATAGTTGGAATCTCATGTGGATACGGGTGTCGGACGGTGTCAGGAACATAGGCTGTCTTGATGTGCCTCTCTGCACGCCATGAATGGACCTTTGTATATTTTCAAACAAATCAAATAATAGAAATGAAATAATGACATCTCGAAAAAGCGCTGCTACACTGACCACCGTGTCCCATGGTGATCGGCTATCCCAGATCGAGCAGTTGCTTCTTGCGCATCCGGAGGGGCTCCTCCGGGTGGAGATCGCCCGGAGAATGGGGGTTCATCGCAGCACCGTCACCCGGGATATCGCGGAGCTCTCGATCACGCGACCTATTGTCGAGGCAGATGACCGTCGGGTACGGATGGATCGCGCGGGGTACGTGACGGCGATCCATCTCTCCATGTTTGAGCTTGAGGCGCTGCACTTGGCGGCGCGGCTGTTTGCCCGAGTGATGAAGTTTCCTTTTCCCCACGCCTCCGCAGCACTCAGAAAACTGGCAGAGGCTCAGGGACGTGTCAGTCCCCGACTATCCGATTGGATGCGTGAGACCGCCGACGAGATTGAAACGTTTCCCGTGGCCTCCGCCGAAGTCACCACGCGGTACCGAACCGTGATCGAACAGCTCGGCGAGGCGATTACCGACGGCCGGCCGGTGGTCGCGCATTACTACTCCCGTAATCACGGCGGTATTCGCCCGTACCGCATATACCCGCTGACCCTGGAACCGCACCACGAAGGCCGGGCGGTTCATTTGGTGGCGTGGGATCTTTCTGATGCGCCCGTAGAGTTTCGCACTCTGAAGATCGAGCGCATTCATGAGCTGGACCTTCAGGATCCCGACCCGGATTTCCTTTCTCACATACCCTTGGATCGGATTCGCCCGCGATTGGCATCAGCCTGGGGTATATGGACCTCCGAGAAGCCGGTGGTTCCGGTGGTACTCCATTTCTCGCCGGCCGTGGCCTCCCGTGTAGGAGAAACCCTATGGCACGACACGCAGTGTCTGGAACACCAGAGTGACGGGTCATTGATATGGCGCGCGGAGATCGCAGAGCCGCAGGAAATGTACCCCTGGATCCGGGGGTGGGGACCAGACGTAGAGGTGCTTGAGCCGCAGTCGCTGCGGAACACCCATCGCGAGGACTTTCTCCGGGGAGTAGAGCTGTACCGCACAGCCCCGACGTCCGGGCCGGACGGGCAGGAGAGAACGGATGTGTAGTACTCGGAGCGAGCTTCTACGTGAATCTCTGAAAACAGGACCGTGGCGTTGCCGGATCTGCAACAGGGCAAGGCGAGGATTGTACTTGGATGGTGATGGACGAGGCGATGAGTGAGGATTTCAAGTTCTGGGCAAAAACCGATATGTCTTCGCGCGGAGGGAGGGTGTCGTGGGATGCCGTACACCCTGTCATCTGCCATATGATCGATGTCGGTGCGGTATGTGAGGCGTTTCTTCGCGGATCAGAGCCAAGCCTCAGAGAATACTATCTAAGTTTCTTGTCCGGCGGCACCGATGAGGACAGCCGAATCAAGTTCCTGTCGGCGATAATAGCGGCACATGACATCGGCAAGATCGGTCCGTTCCAGGCCAAGGTTGAATCGCTTGGTCAGGACGTAGCTGATCGCGGGTTCCCGACCAACTTGAGCGATGCATTACGTGAGCATGGGTACACCGGTTACCTGATTCTGTCGGAATTGCTACCTGATCGCATCCGCGAGCTCACGGCACACATGATCGCCGCGCACCACGGAAGGTTTTGGGGTCCACGGGAGCGCAAACAGCTTGGGCGGGGACGGAAGAACCAGCTGGCGCCGTGGTCCCAGGCACACGCATCACATTTGGATGCCGTAATGCATGCTTTCGAAACTGATTCGAATGAGGAAATCTCGTTTGTGGATTCGATGCCTACGTCCGCCGCGTTCATGCTTGCAGGATTGACGACGGTGGTGGATTGGATCGGTTCCGATGACCGGAGGTTTCCGTTTTCGCCGAGCATACCTCCTGATCTCGTGAGGTATCGCCGCCAGCGACGAGAAATTGCCGCCAAGACACTCGAAACGATCGGCCTTATCGGTCGCAAAAACGTGACTCCCAAATCGTTTTCCACGCTGTTTCGGTATCCAGCGCCGAACAGCACGCAACAGCTTTTTCTCGAACATGCGCAAGCTGCGGAATGGCCCTTCCTATCCATCGTTGAGAGTCCTACAGGGGAAGGTAAGACCGAAGCGGTCCTGTATGCCTACGCTTGTACATTTCGCGAAAAGTGTCGCGGATTGTTTTTCGGATTGCCCACGCAGACAACCGGTAATTCTATGTTTGTCCGTATTCGGGATTTTCTCGAGAAACTGTTGGGTGAGGACGATCGGACTGAGGTGCACTTGCTCCACGGTGATTCCGCATTCAACGACGATTACGCGACTATCCAGCTCAAGACGATTGATCAATTTGGCAAAGACTCAGCGGCGGGTGCGCGCGCCTCCTCCTGGTTTGTAGGACGAAAGCGTGGACTGCTGGCCGAGCACGGAGTTGGAACGGTCGACCAATCGATGCTTGCAGTTCTGAACGTGAAGCATTTCTTCGTTCGGCTTTTTGCACTGGCAGATAAACTGGTTGTCATAGATGAGGTTCACGCGTACGACGCCTATATGAGCCGCATCATTGATGTGTTGATTGGCTGGTTGCACGCTGTCGGCGCATCCGTGGTACTTCTCTCCGCGACACTACCCAGTGGACGGAAGCGGGAACTGGTCGAGGCGTTTGTTCCGAGCGACCGAACTGTCGACGAAATATCCTTTGATCACATGAATCTCGCCGCTTACCCCTCGATTACGACCATCGATACTCATCTTACTGGAAAGAGCGTCACCATCGGTGAGGTAGATCACCGGGAAATAGCGCTCGATCTACAGACCGTATCACCGGACACCAAGATCGAAAGCATTGCTCGCCTGTGTCTTGACGAGACCCATGATGGCGGGGTTTTGGGCTGCGTCGTGAATACCGTTGTTGAGGCTCAGCGTCTGTACCGCCGGCTTGCGTCCGATTCGGATGACGCAACCGAACTCATCCTGTTTCATTCCCGCTTCACCCGGCTCGACCGACGCGGTATCGAAGACGCAATCGTATCTAAACTGGGCAAGCCGACGTCGGATGGAATGAATCGACGGCCTGCGCGCGCGATTGTCATCGCTACCCAAGTGATCGAGCAAAGTATCGATATCGATTTTGACCTCCTGGTTACGGACCTTGCTCCTATTGACTTGATCCTCCAGCGCGTGGGGCGCATGCATCGGCATCGGCGCGACCCTCAGGTTCGCTACGGGCACACCGAGCCCCGGGTTGTAGTCTTCCTCCCTGACTCGGATAGCGAACAGGCGTACGGTGGATCCGGGTATGTCTATTATCGGGAAGTGCTCCGGCGAACGAAGCACACCTTGCGCCAACACGGCCCCAAGATTCGAGTTCCGGAGGACGTCGCGGACCTCGTCGAGAAGGTATACGCGGAACTTGTTGTTGATCCGGACGCGGAAGAAGCGTGGATCGGCGAGTACTTGGGGGCGGTTGAATTTCAGCAGTTGAAGGCTGAGCGAAATCACATCCCCGCAATCTCTCGCGTTTCGGGCGAGCGTGCCCTTTTGGATGGCGACACGAATGAAGTATTGCGACATATCGGAGTGCTGATGGAAAACGACGATATCGCCTCGACTCGTGACGCGATCGATCCGATTTCGGTATCTCTTGTCGAGACCGAACAACCGATCGCTCAAGAGCTTTCCCGCGATGATGTGCGATGGTTCCTTGACCACACAGTCCGAGTTTCTCGTGCCCAGGATCGGAAGCTTGAGTCGGCGTATGAGGAAGCGCTACCCGCATGGCGTGATAACGGATACCTCCGCGACGTCCGAATAGTGCGTGTTCAGTCTACCGGCGAAATTGTAGGAGCAACTGACCTGCAGTATAGCAGCGAAATCGGACTCGCCATGAAAGCAGAGGAGGAAACACCTTGAAACCAGCAAGCTATGATCTACGTCATGAGCCGTGGATACCAGTGCGCGATGCGTCCGGGAATATCGCACCCCTCGGCTTGATAGAACTGCTGCGATGCGCCCACGAATACCAGTCGCTGGCGTTGTCCAACCCGTTGGATACGGTTTCCCTGTATCGAGTTCTGATTGTTCTGTCCCATTGTATTCTGGGTGATCCCGAAACAATAGAAGATTGGATCAAGGCATTTGACCGTGGTCGTTTCCTTGAGTCCGATGTCACGGACTATTTCGAACGCTATTCAGACCGCTTTGACATTTTCCATCCTGACTACCCGTTTATGCAGACCGCGGGACTGGTCCAACAGGACAGTTCAGGACGACCAGCACCAGCGATGGCAGGGTCATTGTTGGCGGAGGTAGCAAGTGGAAACAACAAGACGCTCTTTAGTCACGATATCGACGATGCTCCCCGTGCTCTCACGGAACAAGAAGCAACCCTTGCGCTCATAAGAGCTCAGTATTTCGCGCTCGGGGGAATTGCCAAGAAGTACAGCAATCTGTTCCCGTACCAATCGAATTTTCTCCAGGCCCCATTGGT